>CAZIUS010000078.1:3347-6071 GCA_964542385.1 uncultured Candidatus Peribacteria bacterium | reverse complement strand
GAAACGATGAAGAAAAAATGAGTTGCAGATCATAGAAGATTTGCAAAAAGTGCTTATTATGCGTATGGTGAAATTGAACAACGATTTTCGAATAGAGGAGTAGAGTTTGTGAATGTTTCGAGAGCAACCTTTACTGAAAACATTTGACGAGCGACGTTTCGTTGTAAAAAATCAGATTGTACAGATGATGCCATCAATGCTATGCGTGAAACTTGGTATTTTTACCTTAGTGAAGAAGGAAAAGCAAACGATGCGCATTGGAGAACATTAATCCATCCATTATTTACCGTTGTTGGATTATGAATTGCTGTCGATGAATGAGATGGTAAATTCTATCTCACGACTCATTACGGGACGGAAGTGAAATAAGTGTTTAAGACGTATTGTTAAATTAGATATTCTAAATCAGTTGAAGTTTTTTCAGAAGTAGTAGCATATCAGAATAAGACTACTGCGCAAATTTATGAGATATAGCCTGTTAATTGTTTTTTTGTACTCTAAAGACGATAGTTATTTTTCCATCCTCATGACTTGGATAATCTGCAGCTGCTACTTGTATCATGTTATTATTTTCGGCAGCTGTTATATATTCGTTTAACTGAAATCTGTGTATTCCTATATTCCCTTGCTTTATCTCTTTTTCTCACTGAGAGATGAGTGACCTTTTGGAATATTCAAGAGAGACAATAAAAATACCATCAGCTGTTAGTAAACGATTGATTTCAGAAAAGGTTTTTTTGATATCTTCGATAGAGTATAAATAATTCAATGTATAATCAGAAACTATAATATTGATTGATCTGTCAGTATAATGAAGGTTTCTCATGTCTCATAACGCAACTGTATACTGAGGGTAATGAAATCAATGTTTTTTAGACTCTTCTCTTTCTATAGTTTTACTCCAATCACTTAATGCATCAAGTTGATCAATTCTTTTTTGATGTATATCTACAGACTTTTGATTAACATCAATTATGATTACCCTATCGTTTTCTACTTTTTCCTTCCCTCTAAAATACGTATCAATCTTTGCTAATCAATTTATATTCTCAGGTGTTGCAGAACCAAGCGTTAAAAGAGTTATTGGATCTTGTTTATTTTTTATGGTATCTACTATTTCATGAGAAATATCCATACTGTTTATTGTTTCATACAGACAATTAAGATCATAAAAGCTATTATATTTTTCATAATAATCGGTTTCTTGTAAATACGTTGCATCTTGAGTTTTTTCATGTAAATTAACATCAATAGATTTTTTTTTTGTTCATCCGATTCACTCTAGTATTCAATTACGTGAATTTGTCACAACTTGAGCATATTCAATTATGCTATTCTTTACCTCTTTTCACCTTTCATTCAAATTATTAACTGTTACACTCATTTTCTAACAAAGAAAATTAAAACAATAATTATATTATAATTATATTATAAATAAAGTCAATTTTACGATGTAAGAATGATTTTAAACTATTTAAAGAAACCATAAAAATAGAGACAGTATAAATTTTGTCTTCTCCTGTAAAAAATTTTATCCATGTAACTTCTCTTATAAATATTTCACATCTATACCTTTCTTAATCGCACAAATCGTTTCAAACATCAGTTTGATGGTATTTTCTACATCGTCTTTGTGAACCATTTCTACAGTGGTATGCATATATCTGAGTGGTAGAGAGATGAGTACTGATGCAATTCATTCTTTGGTATAGGCGAAAGCATCAGTGTCTGTTCCTGTTCGTCTTGATGCGGCAAGGCGTTGAAAAGGAAGTTTGTGCTTTATTGCTATTTCTTCGATAAAATCACGAAACTTATTATGGACACTTGGACCTACAGTAAGAACTGGACCTAGACTACATCTTGTATCTCATTGTTTTTTCTTATCAATCATCGGTGTAGCAGTATCATGGCAAACATCGGTAATGATTGCAAGATCAGGCTTGAGTCTATACGCCATCATTTCAGCTCATCTGAGACCAATTTCTTCTTGAACACTATTGACGATATGGAGACAGATATCGAGTTTTTTTGCTTGTTCTTTTAATAGTCTTGCAACTTGCGCAATCATAAATCATCCAACTCTATTATCCAAGGCTCTTCATACATAATAACGATTGTTTAATATCATAAATTCATCTGGATAGGTGATGACAGAACCAACAACTACTCAAAGCGCTTCGACTTCTTTTTTGCTAATACATCATATATCTATGAAAATATTTTCAAGTTTTGGTGTTTCTTCAGTACCATCACGACGGGTATGAATTGCAGGTCGTCAAAATAGTCCAGTCACTGGTCACTTTTTTCAATGAATGGTAACCCTTTTGGAAGGAGCAATCTGATGATCAGAACCACCATTGCGAATGACATAAATAAATCAATCTTCGGTAATATAATTAACAAACCAGCTTATTTCATCGCAATGAGCTTCGAGCACGACTTTATATGCCCCTTTTGGATTGATTGTTGCAACTGCACTTCAATACGTATCGACAAATGTTTCATCAGCGTATGGAGTGATATAATCTAACCATACTTTTTGTCCAGTCCATTCAAATCAAGTAGGTGAGTGAGTGTTGATTAATTGTTCTAAGAACTGTGTTTCTTTTTTTGTTACAATACCTTGTGAAATATTTTTCTTTTTTGATGATATTTTTTTTGTAACCATGTAATTGTCAGGTAAAATAAATAACTTTCTATAATAAATTTTACTTAGTTTGCTAG
>CAZIUS010000078.1:942-3337 GCA_964542385.1 uncultured Candidatus Peribacteria bacterium | reverse complement strand
AGTTTTCATAAATTGTATAAACCATAGTCGCGGTATAGGTACCAACAGCTTGGTAAGCACCAATTACAACTCTCATCAATGGTGTTGATCCATATCTACCTACAAGACCATTATTAGTTCCTATTGGTCTTCTGATGAATGTTACAGCACTATTCAATGGTGTGTAAGATAACAAACCAGCAGCAACACTAACGTTAGGGTTTGATGATCACGCCATTGTTGTTACTCATGTTGTAGAAACACTCATGAAAACATTAGAAGAAGGAATAAACGAAGCTCCAGGACCTTGCAAATTACCACTTAATTGTACAGTAGTATAATATCCAGTATTTGATCATTTTAGATCATCTACCCAAAAAGGGTTCGTAAAAGAACCATTTACTGTTTGACCAGTATTTAGAGCCATGTACTGACCAAAGTTAAAGGCCCCAGTAGTTCCTATACCGCTAGAATAGCGAGGAGCGAAAGTTTTTTGTTCATATTTTTATTTGAAAGAAATAAAGTAACCCTATTATATTGACAAAGAATATAAAAAGCAAATTTTTTTATACATTTTATAGTGTATTTATTGCATTTATTTAAATGATAATTTTAGTTTGATAAGATTATTGATTATTGATGTAATAAGGTTTTAAATAATAATGTAATAACTATTATATTGATTTTACGTACTACTAATAAAATAAATCATTTATTATAAAATTGAATAGTACGTTTTCAGTTTATTGTATTCCATAGAAAATGATTGAACGAGAGTTGCGAACGATTCATACTCTTATTTCTTTTTGTGATTTTCTATACATTGGTTGTTTAAATTATTACATGATAGTATTGTGTCTACACACATAGGTTCGATTTGGCAGATATATGAAAGTGAAGGACAAGAGAGCGTGATAGTTTTATACCAGATAAATAGGTAATTAAATTCTTTACTTATTCAACTAAGTGATTGAACAGTTTCATTGTTTAATGGATTTGTAGTATTGCCTGTATTTTTGATTCATAAACGTGGATTATAGACAATGACAGGTTTTCAACTATTTTCTTCTCGATTATCTCATTCATAAATATCTTTATAAACAAGTTGTTCAGGATATTCATAAATAGTATAAGCGTGCGGCGCATCATATGCAGGAAAAACATATGCTTTTAGTGGTTGATTTTTTATATACTCTTCTATTTTTTCTCGAAATGGTCTTTTATCTGCTGCTTGATGAACAAAAGGTACATTGACCAATTGTGGTGAAACAACAAGTGATGTACATAATCAATCAAAAAAATTATGTGATAGGTCTGGTCCATTGCATTGATCACTTACGGGTGTTTGATTTGATGGTTTTGGATTATTGATTGATGATGTTGATCAGCCTCAACCTCATGTTGTAGTTGAATAGTAAAAAGATTGAGCGTTGCTATACAGTATATTTCATAAATTATCAACTACACCCAAGCGCCAATACCATTGTTTTTGTTCTAAACTATTTGCGCTGAGTTGTACTGTATTTCCTGTTGTTATAAATTCTATTGCTGTTGGAAAATGAGCATTTTGACTCAATTGAATTATATATTGTTTAATTCATGATCATCAATCATATCATGCATTTCGATTAAATATAAGGGTATCTGAAAGAGTAACTAATCAGTTTGGTCCATTAATTAATCAAGGTAATGATGGAGGAGTTGTATCAAGACCAAATTGCAATCATGGAAGCAGTATTATTTCTCCACTATTGATAGGATCCAAAGAAATAAGTTGGGTAGTAATATTTTTTGTACCATCTCAAGGATTTAAGTAGAGTATATGTGTTGAAGAGTTAATTACTGGAGGGTTGAGTAGTCATGTATGAGTACTACTTATATTTCAACTTATTAAATAATTATTTGTTATATTTGCTGTAATTGTTACAGGTTGGAGAATATTTTGTGTTCGGTATATTCATGAATAAAAATAAAGAGTATTATCAATTGGTTGAATTGTTCATTGTATTGTTCACGTTGTTATAGTAAGACTAATTGTAGTATGTTGTGGTGAAGAAATCGTTAATCATAACTGAGGATTCATTCACCACAATAAAATCATTCATCACGCGATGAATATATATACAAAGAGGTTTTGTAGTGAAGATTGGATTTTATACATGCGAAAAAAAAACTAGAGAACGTATAGAGAATAAATTACAGAATTATAAATCCATTTGTAATTTATACTATAAGCTCTCTAGTATAATGATAAAAATCCTATTTGTCAAAAAAAAGTATATTTTAGTATATGAGATTTGAATTTACTCATTACTACTTTGTAAAATGTATTATTAGAAGGGTGATTTTCTTCTTTTCAAGAATTATTCTTCTTCTTTTCTTTTTGATTTAGTAGATTTTTTTTCTTCTTCTTTAT
>CAZIUS010000078.1:0-932 GCA_964542385.1 uncultured Candidatus Peribacteria bacterium | reverse complement strand
ATCAAAAAGGGCATTCTTGTTAAATAGCATGAATGAAATATTGCTTGATATGTCAAAACGTTTAACCGACAGGCAGTTTAACAGTAAGTGTGCATTTTTAAATTATATGGGTAAGGTTTTTGCTTGCGAGCTGCGGGATGCAGTTAAAATCAGCAATAATAAGAGTATTCATAAAACGATAAATATCATTTTCCAAGGCATAAAAAGTGTGTTTGCGGTAAGAACAATTTTTTGTTCATTCATATCAACTCAAGTGACATCTAATTCTGCTCAAGTATCAACTACTGGTGAATAAGTAATCGATGCATCAATAGTTAAACTTCACTCCCATCGTGGTTTATCTGCAATTGGAATGAGAAATTCATTTTCTTGTTGCGGTAAAATCTTTTTTGAAATTGTTTCATAACGTGTTGTTTTTCATCGTCGTTTTGTAACTGTACCAAATAATTCTTTGGTTTTTATATTTGAGTAAATGAAAAAACGAGGATCTGTATTGTGCATCGTTCGTCAAATTGGTGTTTCTTGTGATATAATTTGCAAGGAAGGACGAACTTTTCACTTCACAGAAATATCAATAAAATTTGCTCTACGACTGACGACTTGTATTGATCAATCATTTTGTGCTCATCAGGTTAATTGTAATGTTGCGCAACCATAAACCATTCAAGCTGTATCTTGTGGAAAAGTTAATTTCGCACGTGTTTCTATTGTAGTATTCGCAGGAATAGCAAAAACTGTTTGTTCAGGTTTGACGTGTTGACCAAATTGACTGACAATAGCTTCTGGCTGACATGCTTTTTTCTGATCTTTATCATTGGTAATTGTTCAATCAACAAATCATAAAATCACTTCAACATCTGTAGGTCATCAGTTCACTAGATAGATACAAATTTCTTCTTCTTGTTCTGGCATCGTACTCATTTGTAAATCTT
>CAZIUS010000077.1:4741-6171 GCA_964542385.1 uncultured Candidatus Peribacteria bacterium | reverse complement strand
GGATCTTGCGGCGCGTGTGGCAGATCTACGTCGCGCACCTGATGCTCTTCCTCGCCTTCACCGCCGAGATCGCGTTCCTGGCGCTTCGCTTCGACAACCAGATGTTCGTCGAGGAGATGAACGCTGTCTGGATCGTGCGCTTCAATACGACGATCGATGGTGTCGAGCGTTTTCATTGCCTGGGTGATTTCTGGAAGAGCAGTGAGCATTTCGTCAAGGACGCTACGCGATGCATTTTCTCGGAAAATGTCTTGCGACAGAAAGCCAATCTTGACGTCTTTTTGGATTGTTATTTCTCCACCATCTGATTCTTCACGTCACAAGAGAAGTTTGAGCAACGTCGATTTACCAGCACCATTTTTTCCTATCAGTGCGATTTTACTTCATGCTTGGATTTGCAGTTCTGCTTGCTCAAACAAAATCGTCGATCATAGCTGTTTTTCGAGTCATTTAATCGTAACGATTGGCTGCGTAGAAGTGTCTTTTGATCATTGCAGGAGTCGTTTGGGTATAGTCGTGAAACGAGCGGTTTTTTTGGAATCGTTTTCGTTGATCAGATCGATTTCAAACATAGTACTCAGGTATTTAAGCAGAATGGTGAGTTTATTCGCTTCTTTGGTTTTACTTCACATTTGCAAAAGACGTTCTTCACAGAGTTCTTGGAGTTCCTCCACAGAAAAAACCTGCTGCTCATTGGCAAGACGTTCGAGATAGGGTTGGAGTCAGGGAAGCATAAAAATAGTTAAAGTGTTAAATAGTTAAAGTGTTAAAGAAATTAGTTGCAATCAACCGTTTGTAACATCACTGTGTCTCCCATTTCTACTTGATAGTCAGGCTTAGTCCGTTCTACGACATATTCCATAGATGCAGAAACGATTGGGTTGTTTGGATTTTTTTTATTTCGGGTGGAGCATTGTCGTTGGAGATATGGTCATCTGTATTGACCATATGATTTACCTCGATAATTCAAAAAAAGTTTGCGTCGTTTTTCCCCTGGATAGAGGAGATCAAAATCGGTTGGTTTGTCGTAGAAGACTGGGCTATTTGGGACGAGAAGATTCACTTTTTGATAATCTGCAGTCATTCATTGTACGACAAACCATCAATCGTCTTCAAGTGGATACGGTGAAAACATGCTTCGGTATTGATCAAGTCTGAACATAAATCCATATTTATTTAATGTTCTAGGAAAGTATTGTTCTCGTTTGTCAAAATTGGTGGTTCTGAGATTTCGTAACGTTATATAAATCAGACAAAGAATCAAAAAGAATGAAATTCAGTATGATCTCTTTCGAAACGATTGTGATGTAGTGTCTTTTGCAGGTTTGAAAAACAACGACCAAAATTCTTTTGGTAATAGTATAGCTCGTGCAAGCATACAAGTCCATGGAAAGTAGCGCTGTCTTCGGTTGCGACTGTTCCAGGTACCC
>CAZIUS010000077.1:0-4731 GCA_964542385.1 uncultured Candidatus Peribacteria bacterium | reverse complement strand
ACATGTTCGTGGAAAATAGCCGATTTTCAGCGTAATCGCCATTCAAAAATGCACCGCAATAAAGGCAAAACAAGCAAGCGTTCTTCGTCGCCATTGTTTTCGAGGTATGAAGAACAACAATACTCATCGTCATTCGAGGTAGACTCGGAACTGAGTAATGAATTTCAAAAGTCATGGAAACTGATAGAGTCGTGTACCAAACGCTGTTCTAAAAACATCAATACTCAATGCGGTGTAGGTAGCAGTAAAATCAACTTTTCGTTGCGCGTCAGTTTTGACGACGTAATTTCGTATATAAATGGATGCTACTTGTACGAGATAACCCACAGTGGCTCGTGATAAAAAGTTTGTTTCTAAAGGTTTTGGTTTGTCTTTTCGGTCAATACTTCGTCGAATATGAGTCGGTAAAAACATTGCCCAAAAAAGTAACACTCTCATGACTGAATCAGCTCAGCTGTTGATAATTGGATTTCTCGCATTCAAACTACAAAAAAATGCCCATGCAAGTATATGCATCAATCTACTTTTCCATCATACGAGTAATAACAAGGCAATACCGTAATTGATAATAAGTAATGTTACTTGCCACCAGTACGATCCAGAAAGACTATGAAACGCCCGCATGTTTTCTCACGGGAAATTGGACATCAATAGGTCTGTGGGTAAGATACCACTATCAGTAAAAAACGCACGTAAATCTAGTGCTCACATGGTCAGGTCAATAATAATCACGAGTGCAAGTCAAATTCTCAGAATTGCTAATGCTCTAAGATCAATACTAAATAGCGTGCGAATCCATTGGAGAAATCGCGGGATGATTTTGTTTTTTACCGTTGTTTTGATGGTATTCATTTTATTTTTCAAGAAAAAAACTACTCATGAAAGTAGTCTTTTTCGTGCATCTTGCAAGTCTAATCAGTAGTAAATGATTCATAGATCTCTTCATTGATATCTTGTGTTCTTTCAAAATCTTCTGTTTGTCAGTTAGAAAGATATGTGTTTGCAAATCATAAGGCAATTTTTTCGTTTGCTTCATAGAAATAATGATCAACATTGATTAGTGTGGTAATACCGATTTCTTTGAGTTGTCATTTCACCGCGAGTCATGAGACTTCGCTGATGAAATTTTGATGTTGTTTTTTTAGTAACTCTACAGCCATAATTAATTGTTCATAGTTTGATTCTTTCTCTTCATGGATTGAACTGAGATGTCTGCTTATTTCAATTTGTGTATTTACCAATTTTTCATAAATGCTTATTGTTTGATCATCTATCGCTTCTCTGAGATCAATAAGATCGCGATGAATATTTTTGATCGCCTTCATAGATTTTAGAGTAGAATAAATTGCTGTTTCAATATTATGTAATTGTTTCGCAGTTATAGTATCCATCTTGAATTGTTTCAAACGAGTGCATACAATAATAAGTCTATCTGCTATTTTTTTTGTTTCTTCATAGTGCGAGATATGCTGTGCTTTATTTCGATCGAAGCGTTTTGCGAGTATTGATTCTAGATTATACTCTACTCATGATACTTCTTTGAGTGGAATACCATGAATTTCTGTAATATATTCATGTCATTTTTGCACCAATGTTTTTAGATCTTCTTGGAGAGCCAGAAGTGCTGGGCCAAAAAACGATTCATTATCTAAATTTGCTTCAATACTGTCTATATGTAAAGCATTGCTTGTGTCTTTTTTGTCTGGAACACATCGTATGACAAGTTTTGTAAATGGTTTGAGGAAAAATCAAAATATCACACAGGTGACAACATTATAGACAACAGCAAGTACTGCATTGCTCAGTGCTGGTTTATCTGCAAGTCAAAGAAAATCATTTGAAAATCGTATAAATTGCCAAAACAAGAGTATTCAAAAAATTGTCGATAATACGTTGAATAAAACGTGACTCATCGCTACTTGTCTTTTTGCTCTGTTTCACCCGAGTGATGCAAGAAATGCTGTTCGTGTTGTTCAAATATTAGCTCACATCATGATTGCTACTGAGGCTGGGAAACTGATAATACCTCATCATACTGCGGTAATGGTAATAATTCATAAAGCACCACTAGAGGACATCAGCGCTGAAAATACCATTCATAAAATACCAAATCATCGTAATGAGAGACTTGCAAAGTCACTAATATCAAAATTGTTTTTGATTGCATCGACACTTTCTTTCATAAAACCAATTCAGATGAAGAATAGTCCAAATCAAATAATGAGTTTTGCAAACCGAAGCCATTTTTCTGATTTTATAAACATAAGAATTATTGCACCTATACCAATCAGTGGATATGAAAGCGTTGCAATATCAAATTCGTTGAATCAGATAAGTGCAGCAAACAATGGAAGCATAGGTGAACCAACATTCGCTCATATAATAACTCAGATTGCATTCTGTAATGGCATTATCCCTGCACCAACAAATGCTAAGATTAGTAAGGAAACAAGTGTACTACTTTGTAGTAGAGTTGTTGTCCATGTTCCTGTCCAGATTGCAGACCATGATGTTTGTGTATATTTTTGAAGCAATCATTTTAATTTTTTTCCTCATAAATAATTGAGTGCTTGTTCAAAATTGTGCATACCATATAAGAGTATACCAATACCAGCAAGAAGTTGTCGTGGATTGAATTCCATGTTTATAAATAAGAATAAAGATATATATTAAACCACTTTAACTTTCCATTCTTCAAATTTTGGCAATTTCCATGTTCGTATTATCATAGTGACTCATACAAAACACATCAGTATTGATAATGTTGTGATTCACGCCGTAAATCATCACCATTGATAAATTGGTCAAAGTATTAATGGTGCGCTGACAGATCAGACTTTCAATAATGAACGTTGAAATGCTGTAAAATCTGGATCTTCTTTGCGATCAATATTGTGTTTTGCAAGAACATGTGTACTTGCTGAATACATAATATTTCTTCACATTCAAGTGACAAATCAAAGAATAATAAGTCACCATGTATCATTCCAAAAAATCATACCAATAAATCCACAAATAATAAGTCACCATCAAATTATATTAAATGCTCTCCAATCAATTTTGTCTGCAAGTACTCATATAACTCAACCAAATACGATAACGAGTAGTTCATAAATGCCTAGTGGTAATCATTCTATAAATCCACCACTTTTAACATCCATAAGGTGTAAGGGAATAAGAAATAGAAGTGATGTATAGACAAATCATCTAAAAAACGCATATCATAGATAAAAAATAGGATATCGATGATTCACTTTTGTGAAATGAAATCATTTTTGAATAGGAACAATAAATGCATTTTTTAAATATTGATGTCCTACTTTTTTTGGTGTTTCTTCATTATCAATTACTCATGTATCTTGTTTTATGAAAAAAGTAATGATAAAAAGACACAGCATTGCTCAAATTGTCATTATTGGAACAATTGGAAAAATATCTCATCTTATAGTTGGATAAATAAGCGTTGCTCATAAAATTCAGACACCTGCAATTGATTGAAATCGTCAAAATGATTGTCCACCATCTTTTTTTGTGCTTGTATGTGTCACATATGCTTCCATCATTTTAAATCCATGTCATGTATATATAAATAGTATCATGGGAATGAGTGCTCGTGTAGGATCTTTTGCAAATAACCATACAATTGCTCATGCGGAAAATAATCAACAATAAACTCTCATAGTATTAATAATGCCGATATGATGAGAAACTCGCGCTCCTACTGGTGCAGTTATAACGGTAATAAAATGTGCTAGACTCATTACATATCAAGCTATAGATGCGTTATATGCTGCTTTAACAATTGGCGGTATACATTGATGAATTATGTTAGCAACACACGAACATACTGATTGTCCAATAGATAAAATCACTAATGATCTTTTATTTGTATTTTCCATAGGAATGAAATGAATAAATATATGCTATTTATTTTTAGTATCCCAATCTTGTTTTTTTGCTCGAAAATTGATGAGAAATAGTACACCAAAAAAGAGTATGGTTAAAACTATTATTCATAAGAGTACTGGTCACAATCGATCTCGCATGGTGTTTCTTACAACTTGTACTCTTACAGCTACTTTGGTGAGTGCATATCGTGTTAAAATCAAAAACACAAGCACAATAATTCATATAATTACCCAATAGCCACGAGATTCATGTTGTTGATCGATGTTTTCTTGTGAAACCATAACAATAATTAAAAGTGAATAAAAAAATATTCAGTACCATTATTGTACCGAATATAAGTGTAAAATGCAAATTTCTCACTGTTTTTTAAATTATACTTCTTCTTTAATTTTTTCTCAAATCATACTTACTTCATCTACTATTTTTTCACCATCAGTCCAGATTTTTTGTGTTCACTGTTGTAATTTACTGAGATCTTCTAAATCAAGTCAGTCTGACTTAATTTCTTGGATGAGATGATTGCTGTTATCTTTTAAATTTTTTACTTCCACGACAATCATTCTTCATCTATTCATCGTATCAGACCAGTTTCTGATAATTCTATATGTTTTTGTGATTATGTCTCGAACAATCATACGTAAATATATATAAACATTGTTTTTCTATTGTTTTTCATACACAATACAAGAAAAAATTACCACCTTTCCGCTAACTCACATCGTCTGCTTTCAGCTTTTTCGAGTTGTTGGCAAATAGTTCACAGTTGTCTGCTCAGGAGCTTGATTTGTTCGTGACTGAGATTATCTGCTTGGAATTGCAGAT
>CAZIUS010000076.1:2098-6194 GCA_964542385.1 uncultured Candidatus Peribacteria bacterium | reverse complement strand
CGTCGTGATTGATGAGTGAGATAAAATACCTGCAGATGGCTATCTTATTTTGGAAAGTAATTTAGAAACCGCTGAAGCAGCGCTGACCGGTGAGTCATTGCCGATAAAAAAGAATTTGTTGGTAATTGATCATGATGTGGTCCTGGGCGATCAAAAAAACATGCTCTTTTCTGGGACGACAATTACACAATGATATGGTAAATATATTGTTACTGCAACAGGTATGCAAACACAATTATGATCTATTGCGACCATGATTGATAATGGCGAAATAAAAGTGACGCATCTCCAGAAAAGATTGGAAAAATTAAGTAAAATATTGTGAATAGTCGTGATGATTATTTGTGTGGTAATATTCTGTGCCTATTATTTTATCAATGATTTGGATCTTACTACATCTTTTCTTGCTGCAATTGCATTGGCTGTAGCGGCAATACCAGAATGATTACCTGCTGTGGTTACTATTTCACTTGGATTGTGAGTCAACCGTATGGTGAAAAAAAATGCGTTGATGAGAAAACTTCCGTCAGTAGAAACACTTTGATCAGTTACTACTATTTGTTCTGATAAAACAGGGACGTTAACAAAAAATGAAATGACAGTTACCCAAGTATTTGTGGATGGACAAGTTGTTGCAGTCAGTGGTTCTGGGTATTCGCCTGAAGGTGAATTTGCATCAGTTACACCAAGTTTGAATCAGTTACTGACGATCTGATTGCTTTGTAATCATGCACATTTGCATGAAAACACGGTTATCTGAGATCCTACAGAATGATGTCTTATTGTTAGTGCACTGAAATGATGAATTAAACAAGATGTAATTCAAAAATCATATATCTATAGAGACGAAGTGCCATTTGATTCATCGAGAAAAATGATGAGTGTCCTGTATGATCATGACGATGGTTGTGCTATTATGGTCAAAGGTGCTCCTGAAATGTTACTTGCACAGTGTACATCCATTTTGGATCAGTGAGTCGTTCGCCCACTGACGTCAGAGGATAGAAAGAATATCGATGAGCACAATAGTATTTTTGCACAACATGCATTGAGAGTACTGTGATTTGCTTATAAACATACAGCACATTTTGACGAGTCGGTGAAAGAAACAGCTGAAACTGACCTGATATTTGTGTGATTACAGTGAATTATTGATCCACCGAGAATGGAAGTAAAAACAGCGATTGAAACATGTCATCAAGCGTGAATTCAAGTGATTATGATTACTGGTGACAATATTCTAACCGCTCAAGCAATCGCAAAACAACTTGGTATTGTTGGTGAAGCAATGCAATGATCTGAACTTGCAGTAATATCAGACGAGGAGCTTATTAAAATCATTGATCGTTATAAAATATTTGCGAGAGTAAATCCAGAACATAAACAAAGATTAATAAAACTGCTCAAAAAGAAATGACATGTCGTTGCGATGACAGGAGACGGAGTTAATGATGCACCGGCATTGAAACAGGCTGATATAGGTATTGCCATGGGTATCACATGAACTGACGTAAGTAAAGAAGCATCTGATATGATTTTATTGGATGATAATTTCACAACTATTGTTGGTGCAATTGAAGAGTGAAGAGGTATTTATGATAACATCAAAAAATTTGTTAATTTTCTTTTATCGACTAATTTAAGCGAAGTATTGATTATATTTATTACAAGTCTCATGGGATTACCTTTACCATTGATTGCTATTCAAGTGTTGCGAGTAAATCTTGTTACGGATTGACTACCAGCACTTGCTCTGGGAGTTGATCCGATAGATAAAAATATTATGAAAAGAAAACCTCTTGATCCTGAGAGTGGAATTATCTGAAGAGATATGTTGATTAATATTGTAGTAATATCATTACTTATGACTGCTGCTGTATTGTTTTTCTATATGAGATGGTACCAAGTTGATCTGGTGATGGCAAGAACTTGAGTTCTAATCCTCTTAGTGATGCTTGAAGTAATGAGAGTACAGATGATTAGATCAAATTATGGAGTGGGTATACTTTCAAATAAACGACTAATAGGAGCAATTCTCTTATCACTCTTGTTAATATTACTTGTTATTTATACACCACTTTCAGTTTATTTTCAAACAAAACCGCTTTCATTATTGATGCGAGAGCATATTTTTGGTTTGTTTATTATTACTACTGTTGTATGACTGAGCTTAGATTATGTGATTGATAGTTGGCTTGCTAAAAAAATATAATTTTTTACAAATTTTTTACAAATTTTTGACAGTAATAATAACGACTTGAATTTACTATAAATAACGGTATACTTTACTTGCTCTTCGGAGTTTATATTGAATTCAATAAAATTCGAAGTATGAGAATTTTTTGTATAATTCAATATATGCAAAGCCATTTGAGAAACTGAAGTTCTGAGCTTGCGAAGAAATGAAGATTTCGAAAACGGCGTGGTAAAAACAAAAATCAATAAAAAAACAAAAAATCATTTTTTAAGCATGTCGTAGTTTTTGACATGTCTATTTTCAGTATTGTGATCTTTAAAAAAATGGTATCTATCTTTTACAATTTATCGTACATCATGGGGATGCAGGGTATAGACGGAAGGATACGATAGTAATGATAAGCCTCTCGAGGATGGTCGTGTATCTTCTCGTAAAATAATCGACCGCACCAAACGTGCTAACTCAAAAAACCTTCTCGCAAGAGCAAAAGCTTACATGAACGGTCTCGTTCCTGTAGCTCCAGCATTTGCATAGAGAAACAATCCCAGCTACGGCGGGATCAACTTGCCATCAGGACACCTGCTACCTGGCAAGCGCTCAGCAGGTAGTGTCTTCGGATACCGCGTGATTGTATGCGTTATTATAATCAAAGAAGTTGTTTAGCCTGTTGTTTGGCGTGAACATACCACTGGTGCTGTAAAATAACTATAGAGGAAGAAAGTCATGCCTATCCCTTTCAGACATCGGTTCGATTCCGATCATCTCCACCAAATAGGAATTAGGAGTGTTCAACATAGCAAGATCACTGTATATAAGCGGGATATCTCAGGTTCAAAGACCTGAGATTTTTCAGTAGTGCAGATTTGTACCAAATAGAACCCTAGTGAGTAAACGCTTAGATTCTATATCAGATTCTTTCCATATATTCAATGGATCTGTCAGGAGAAAAGAGCATTCTTGAAACAGTTTTCAAGCATCCATGCATGAATTATTTGTTATCTGAAGACTTTCTTCTAGTTGTTGTTTCTGATCAAGAAATGATCTGAGCTTTGTTTCATAAAGAGTAATTATCTTTTGATCGTTTGTACTCAAGATTCTATCTTGTAACTGATCTGTATGTCTATCAATGAGTTTAATTTCTTTCAAGACGTTTTTCGTTTGTTCTTCTACCGTACTATGTTTATCATGTCGGTAGTCTTCACATACTGCTGAAAGTAAATCCAGTACAGGTTTTTTTATTTGCAGTTGGTGTAATCTTTTTTCAAACTGTGTATGAATCTTTTCAGATGAAAATGATTTTCCATATGCTTCACATCCTTTTTGTCTGCATGAATAATAAAAGTATGTTGTTCATCGACGATTGACCGTCGGTCATCAAGTCAAGGGATGATTGCAACAAGCACAATGCAAGACAGATCTCAAAGGCATTTGTTCATCAATTTCTGAATACGTGTATTTCTTATGAAGTACTTTCGGATTCAGTCTTTCCATGATTTTTGGAATGATTTCTTTATCGATAATAGCTGGATGATTAGCTTGTATCATCTTCACTCCCCATGGTTCATAGTCAATAAATCAAGCATAAAAGAGAAGCTTTCTTTCTTCAAGTAGTCTATCAACAAATCATCTTGTAACTCATTTAGAGCGTCTTGTTGCAAACTGTTTGGATATGAAGTGTTTCTTGAGATCTTCTTTTGATTGAAACATTCACAAAGCAAACAGCTCAATTCATTCTTTTATAATTCATGCATCAGGGTCTACTAAGACCAATTGTTTTTTTCAGTCTTTTCATTTTTCATGTTTGTATCATTGAGGCGTGTAGAGTGGTCGGAATCAGTCAAGCATCCTTGCTCTTTGACGGTCACGGACTCTTCTTGCATTATTCTCACGCTCAAACTG
>CAZIUS010000076.1:1064-2088 GCA_964542385.1 uncultured Candidatus Peribacteria bacterium | reverse complement strand
TGATAATGTTTTGTTGAAGTACTCCTTCTGGAGTGTTATCAAGGTTCTGTTTCAATGAAAGTACTTTGGCTCATGAAGTTTCAATATTGGTTTTGATGCTCCATCGTCCTATGATATCTCTACTGATACGATCAATATCATCTACGATAACGAAATGTATTTTGGTGTATGATGTATTTTCTTTTTTCAAATATGCAATCATGCTATCTAGTGCTTCTCTAGAAAGGAGTTTTCCTGATACTCATCCATCAGAAAACACTTTGTTAATTTCTATATTTTTATTTTTTGCAAATTCTCTACATGCAGTTTCTTGACTTTGCAACCCATGTCATCAGTTATTTTCCAACTGGTTATCGCTACTCACTCTGACATAAATAACTCAAGATGTAAGCTGTTCCATGATGGCTTAAATAAAAGGATAAATGAATATATTTTACAAATTTTTTACAATACTTTTACAGTATATATAATCATATAAATTACAAGACAATATTGGTATTTTTTGTTTATTTAGAGAGGTTTTCATGTATTTTATTGTCTACAATATGACATGCAGAATAGAGGAGTACTAGTAAATCTAGGATCTGTTCGTCCGTCATGGTGTCGCTTTCGCTTCATAAGATGTTTCTTGTTTTTTCAACTGATATCATGTACTCTTACTCTCAAAGAAAAAATAAAAAGTTTGCAGAAAAATTTGTCAGTTTGTCATTCTGTCATTATGCCTTTCTGAAGAATCGCCCCAGTGCGTCTTTTATTTTCTCAAATCATTTTCATACAATCCTTTTGTTAAATTGCTGTTTACTGATGGCTTTATTTCAATTTTGAATAGTGAACCTTTTATAGGTATCATAGATTTCTCAAATATATATCTTTCATTCAGGTAGTTGATTTTCTTCCAAGAATATCTCAATGGTGTCATTTTCTTTTATGAAATTTTCAGTCTCTTGTTTTAGTGAATTAGGTATAATAAAATCATCTCCACTAAGTAATCTTATTAGTCCCTGAATTGCTCGTGCGAATATCT
>CAZIUS010000076.1:0-1021 GCA_964542385.1 uncultured Candidatus Peribacteria bacterium | reverse complement strand
CATAGTTATGAATTTATCTACTGATATAGAATTCCAACAAGGTATTAAAGATCTTATGACTTATACTTTGGCTCTATATGGTACCAGAGAAAATATTAAAAAAACTGAAATGAATAGTATAGTATTTAAATTAAGAAAAACAAATCTTCTCAATACTGATTTATCAATTGTTTTTAAGTAAGGTAGTTCATTTGTTGCAACCAATAATCTAGCATAGGGCACAAACTCAATCGGTTGTTTGTACAGCATCTTTGCAGAAACACTTTCTCAGCTTACAAGCTGTTTGATTATTGAAGAATCTAGTTGTGTATTTTGTTGCATGTCACTATCTATATTACAGAGTTTCCCCATTAGATTATACCTATATTGATCTTTATTGATATCATGAAGACCTACACTAGAACAATTTTTTACTCAAAGTATTCCTTTAATAACTGAAAGCAGTACTCATTTCCCATTTGCTCCACTGCCATATATTAGAATTGATCTATGGTTTTTTGCAGTAGCAACAAATAAGTATCAAATATATTCTTGAAGAAATTTAATAACTTCTTCTTGATCTGAAATTCATTCAGTAATCTCATAGAGAAAATTTAACCATTTTGTAGGATTTGTTTTTGTTTCAAGTGAGTCTGAACTATAGGGAAGTTTCTGAAACTTATAATCTTCTTTGGTATACGCTCTTGTTTGTTCTGTAACAACATTATAAATACAGTCATCCAAACATATTTCTTCTTCACTATGATGTATCAAGTTTTGTTGAATGAATTCGTTGTATGATTCGAGAACCAAGAAATTGAATATTTGCGTGTGGTCTTTACTTAGTATTGGTTTGTGTGATCCAAAAAACTTTTTCATTTCTCTGAGTACCATATTCATTGCTTTATCATTGTTTAGTATTTGCCATATTCACTGGTCATAAAAAAATAAATTATCATTTGCACTTGCTAGATGCATGCGTTGTACTAGGTATTCAGCAAATTTTTGATGGTCAATTCTATTATGGTTTTGTTCTATGTAG
>CAZIUS010000075.1:5929-6238 GCA_964542385.1 uncultured Candidatus Peribacteria bacterium | reverse complement strand
TTTTATTACTATCCTTTTTAAATTCATCTAAACATATTGTTTTTTTCTATAAAAGTCACGACACTATCAATATCAGAATATCACCAAAAACTCATTCCATCAATTTGTGAGAGAGGATCTACTCTAAAATTATAAGCATAGAGTTCTACATCCTGTAATGTTTCTCAATAATTTTTTACGGTATTATAAATTTGAGGATATCGGATGCTTGTATTAGTATTTCTTGCTACACTTGATGAATTATCCATAAAAAGATATGTTTTTTCTGTATCTAAAGGATTTTGATATCCAGTAACTAGCGAAAATATA
>CAZIUS010000075.1:0-5919 GCA_964542385.1 uncultured Candidatus Peribacteria bacterium | reverse complement strand
GGGAATTTTATTAGTAATGTTATTTCAAAGTATATGTGCAGATTGCAGATAGTTTCCCATTTCATCTGATCAAATTATGTCTTCTTGGACAAGTTTTTTGTTAATAAAAACTTTTGAAACGAGTGAACTATTTTTATCGACACGAGCATTGATAAGTGAAAACTTTGGCGAATAGAGTATTGATTCTTTGTTATTTACTGGACTGTGTAAGGTGATTTGCACACGTTGTCTTCCATTTGTTTTCTCATCAAGTTTTGATGGTATAGGAAAAACACGAAGATTGTATGTTGAAATTCAGACCTTTTCGATTAGAGCAGGATCTTTATTTATTCTAAGACTATCTTCATAGACTTTTCTCGCTGCTCAGCGAGTTGCAATTTGTCAGATGAATTGCAGATCTAATCAAAGTTTGAGATCAGAAACAACAGAAAGATCATTTGGTGCTTCAAAGTTAATAATTACTTCTTGGTTTTCTGTAGTAGTATTTTGAAAGTAAATATCATACACTGTTTTCATTATTGGTACGTTTGATTCAGAGCCTACAATACGATTGTCTACAGTTATTACTCAAAGCTCTACCGATGCATTTTCATTTACTTTACTTGCATTGGTAGCACGTGTATTTGATGAACTGATATATTTTAGTTTATCTCCATAGTATGTTTCAGGTGTAGTGTCAAAAATCTTTTCAAAATGGCCACTGCTTGTATTTTTTTGTCTATTAAAATGATGAAGATAAGCTGATTCAAGAAATCGTACCTTTTTAGCTTTTGTAAAACTTTCAACATTTTCTCCTCCAGTTTTGATTATATCAACTGCTTTATTGATTTGTTGTGTATAAAATTGATAGAGAATTCATGGGATTTTTAATGGTAGATAACCAAAACTTATAATATAATAAGATTTTACTAAATAGAGTGAAAAAATGATTTGAAAGAATGATTCAAGATCCATTTCACTTAAAAAAATGATACTGAATGTTCACAATCATGCAATATAGGTAAAGAATGCTGTATTATACCATCAATAATATTTTGTGAAAGAATGTGATGTTGGTCATATAATAAGTATTAAAAATGGATAAACCAATATAAGAAGAGGAATGATAATTGAAAATCCTCGTTCATAATATTCACTTAATATTCAACTTTCATCCATATATTGTATATTCAATCAGTATAATACAAAGAGAGGTCAAATAATTACCATTATGTTTTGTATCCAAGTATCTCGATTAGTTATTGTTCGATTGGATTTGTATCATTTGATGATGAGTCATGTTACTAGTAAAAAAGTAACGATTACTCAGAGCAGAAACAACAAGTAGTTAAATTCAAACTCTCCAGAAAATAAATCCATGAAATTATCTAATTCTAAGAAAAATTTTCTAAAAATCATAAAAATAACAAAGTATCAAAGCAATAACAAAAATAATCAATGCCATAGTTTTCTTACCTGCAATGTTTTTGCTGATTGCAGAAAACGAATTATCAAATCAATCATTTGGAACAATACTAAATAAAACTTACAATAATTAAGTTTATTCAAATATGTTACAAAATGCAAATTTTGTGATTTATACTATTTATTTTTTATAATCGAACCGTAGATAAACATTGTAATGATAAAAGATCAATACAATCAAGGAAGTCAGTAAATCATTGCATTATCAACTCGTGCTTCATTTTTCTGAAAAGGAATAGTTATACACATCAATCAAAAAACTGCTGCTCATGCAGCAAGCACGCATCAGATATCTTTTTTTGTTAGTGTATTATTCTCTTCAGGTCATTTTTCCATTGCAATTTTCTTCTGACTCTGTAAAATACATATAAATAATGATTTACTATAATAAGTCAATGAAAAGACTGCAAGAACTCATCAATTTCTTACTCAAGGAATTTCCGGCGTTTTTACGACAAAAACCATCGATTCGACGTGTTTTATTGTTGCCATTTCTGATGATCTTTTTGTTGTTCAGAAAAAAACCAACTTTAGAAAAATAAAGCATTTATGAGAACATTAGCAATAGAAACAAGTTGTGACGATACTTCTTTGGCAGTAATTAGTAATGAGTCTGGTTTTTTTGTGGTAGAAAAAATAATGGCATATACACAGACCGAAGAACATAAAAAACGGTGATGAGTCGTTCCAGAACTTGCCGCTAGAGCACATGCTGATAAGATTTTAACAGTTTTGGAATCATTACATATCGATCGATCCACCATCGATACTATTTCTGTGACAGCATTTCCAGGATTGCCTGGCGCTTTGGTGGTTGGCGTTACTACTGCTTATACGTTAGGTTCATTGTATAATAAACCAGTCGTTGAAGTGCATCATATCATGTGACATATTTTTTCAGTATTGGTTGAAAGATCATTGGCTGATATACAATTCCCGTATGTTTGTCTGACGGTGAGTGGTGGTCATAATGATCTGTATCTTATCGAGAGTCATCAGTGATCAGTCATCAGTGATCAGAAACTAATGAGTAATGACTGATGACTAATGACTAAAAGTAAACTTAACCATGTAAATATCTGAGAATCCATGATTGTCTGACCGTATTCAGTGACCAAATTATGACAAACAATAGATGATGCATCGTGAGAATGTTTTGATAAAGTAGCAAGAATGTTATGATGACCATATCCATGATGAAAGTGGATTGGTGAACAGGCGATACAGTATGACTTATGATCACACACAGAACGTACCTGGTCTTTTAATGCAGCCAAACTTCCTGATCAACCGTTCAATTTCAGCTTTTCTGGTATTAAATGACAAATACATCAACTCGTTAGTAGAGGAGAAATTGATCCTGGAAATCCTGATGATATCAATGCTGTAGCGTTTCATTTTCAAGAAGCCGTCACAGATGTTTTGGTAGATAAACTTGCAAAAGCAGTGCAGAAGTTCTGAGCAAAAACAGTCGGTGTGGTCTGATGAGTCTCGGCAAACCTGAGATTACGTGAAAAAATTGCAGCACATCCAGTTCTTTCAAAAACAAACCTTCTGTTTCCTACGCAATTTGTTTATTGTACCGATAATGCAGCTATGATTGGTGTGGTTGGATTGATGGACGGGGAGGAAGAGAAATAGAGAAGAAATAGAGAAGAAATAGAGAGGAAATGGAGAAGTAATGTACGCGAAATCATCGAAACGAGAAAAAAAGCAGCGACAACGGAGCCACACATTTCGTGAGGATGTATTCGTACGACTTGCTTTTTTTGGAGTTCGGTGATGAGCGAAAGAAATAGAGGATATCTAAAGATTGGATCCTTCGCAAACTTAGGATGACATAAATAATATATTGAATGATTTGAATTGAGTTTTGATCTAAATTTCAACAACGAAAAAAGGAACGGGACCCGCTCCTTAATAGACACATAGGTTATGTTATGGGTTCATAACCAATAACCATTGTTCTGTCAATTACCATCTTTTCCATTGTGTAAATTTCCCTCCCACAGTTACCAAGGATCAGAACTACTTGCCCATCATTAACGGTAATCAGTGCTTCTTCTTGTTCATCTATTTTCGCACTGAATGTAACAATTAAATTTCCTTGATTGTTTGCAATCAAACGACAATTGTTATTCAAAAATATTTTTTTTACTTGTTTTGGTAATTTCATTTATTTTTTTTATTTCACGCAACATCGCGCTCTCTGTAATATTCTTTTATAATTTAAAGTCAATAGTATTTCAAAACATATCTTGCTTTGGTAATAGCATTCTTGCATATTGTCTTTTTATTGGGAAGAAACTCAGTATAAAAAATCCATGCGTTATCGACTTCGTTTGTGAGTTTTTTCTTTTGTCCTACTGGTTATTTTAGCTGGTGTGGGTAAAAAATATTTTTTTGACAATAGTCAAAAGAGTTTTGCTGTGCAAGAAAAAAATGAATGAGAAGTAGAAAGAGAACTAATGGAACAAACAGAAAAAGATAATCAACAACGCTTAGTAGATAATCAAGAAAAAATCTCAAATACTGGTTCCGTATCTACTGGAGTTGTAATAAATGATCGAAAACAGTATTTAGAAAACGGTGATGGGCAAGATGCAACGTTAAAAAAATACTTATTTGCTCAATATTTGTATACACAACAAAACAATGAAAAAGCATTGCCTATTGCGGTTTCTTTGGCAATTCAATTAGGTAAATTTGATGAAGCAAATCAATTAATTAGTAATTTACCTGAAAGTGATGATTTAAAAGATATTGTTTCTTTTGATATTTTGATGAAACTTTTGTTTAATACATCAGATTTGTCGTTTGCTCGCATCAAGCAGATAAAATCGGTAATAGAAAATGCATATAAATCAAAAAAAATTGATCTCGCAACCTATAATCGATATTTTTTTATCATGACTGTTATTAAGTGAGATTTAGAAAATGCTCATTTTTATCTTGATGGACTGCAATTTACGAACCAACAAACGAAAAGAGATCAGTTATTAATATTACAAAAAGCGACTGAAGTGTATTGATCAACACCAATCTATCATCTCCGTGCTGTGCGAGCGATGTATTTGTATCAGCAAGGATGGCGATGACCTGCGTTACATATTTGACAAGAAATTAGACAACAAGATCCCAATTATCTTCTAGCAGAGCAGTTGATTGCTTATGGAAGTATGGCACTGCAAGACCGAAAACAAGCTATTTATGCACTGCAACATTTACAAAAAACTGATGCAACCTATGCAGATATGTATCAATTTTTCCAGTGAATTGCTCATTATTTTCTTAAAGAACATCAAGAAAGTATACTTTTGTTAAAAGAAGTATCAGCAAAAAGTACTTATGCGAACGATATTAATAGATATCTGTTGTTGAATTATGTGGCGTTGGGTGAGAGAAAACAAGTTACTGAAATAATTGAACAATTTGTCGATCAAAAAACCTTATTAGTAACAGATTTTGCAACGTTATTTGATTTGTTGCTATTTTATAAGTCTGATACGGATGAAAAACTTTCTGAATCAGATCAAGCAATGATAGAAAAATTAATTACACGTTGTCAACACGAACTTAAAGATGATTTACATGTCTGTTTATATGGTAAATGATGATTGCTTTTTCGTCAATGAGAACAACAAAAAGCATATATGATTTTACATCGTATAGTTGAGCGGTATCCCAAAAAACGAATATATGAGCTCTTGATTGCTTATGCTGAAAAAGAATGAATCGATGATGCAAATAAACGAAAAGAACAGTTATTTCTTATAGAAAACAATCAAAAAACTGAATTTGTCCCTGAAGTAGGCTTGCAATAGATATAAAAATACATAACAATTGAGGGTTTTCTATTTACTTTCTTATTCCTATGTGTACAGACTGTATAATAGTTCGAGCAAAAAACTTTTTGATAATCACATGATCGTTCGCAATGGTATTGCTCATTATCATTTTAGTTATGATAATGCAATTCGTTTGGCGTATAAGAACTTGAGTGAAAAAAGTTACTGAGTTGTCATCTCAAATGCAACTATGGGCTAGTATTCCATTGCTGTTCATTGAACGTTGGTTGAGTGAAAAGAAAAACACTCCTTAATACAGAAGTATATTTTAATTAATTATATTATTACTCATGAAATTACGCGGTTCTTTGTTTTGGTATGGCATTGCATTTTTATTGTCCGTATTTATTATTGTTTTTGTTCGTCTTGATTCATTGCCTGGATGAGCTACTTGATATTCATTATGAACAGATTGATGGAAATCGTTCAGAAAAGGTATGGATGTTGCCTGAGGGGTAAGATTGAATTATAAAATTGATCTCAGTAAATATAAAGAGGCTTACACCAATCCTCAAGAATATTTACAAGTCACCAATAATGTTAAAAACATAATACTAAAAAATATAGATTGAAGAATTTCTCAATTATGAGTAAGTGATTATGAATC
>CAZIUS010000074.1:981-6251 GCA_964542385.1 uncultured Candidatus Peribacteria bacterium | reverse complement strand
TTATTGCTATGGATAGTGGGATGGAGCACAAATTCCAGTTTGATGATGGCGTTTCATTGTCTATAAGTTGTGATGGACAAAAGGAAGTAGATCATTTCTGGAATCATTTCGTCAATGATGGATGAGCGGAATCGCAATGTGGGCGATGTAAAGACAAGTATGGCGTCAGTCGACAAGTAGTTCCAACGCAAGTGCTTGAAGCAATGTTTCACAACCCAGATCAACAAAAAGCTGACTATGCAATGCAACAGATGATGAAAATGAAAAAGATTGTGATTGCTGATTTATATGAATAAGTTTTTATTTTTCTTTACAGATGCAAGACGATATACTCGCTTATAATAAGACACTTACGGGACAAGACGCTATCATTGCAGTATTACTTGCTCATGAAATAATGACGTATCTTCCTGATGCTACAGCAAAATTGCGACATGGTCATCCAGTATGGTTCTTAAACGGAAATCCGGTACTATGATATAGTACCAAAAAAGCTGGTATCGCGCTTTTATTCCGAAGTGGTCAATCGTTTGATGAACCTGCTCTTTTTCCAATTTGAAAATTTAAAGCAGCAGAAATTGTTTATGCGAGTAGTGATCAAATTAATAGAAATGATCTTGTTCGCTGGCTTGGAAAAACAAAAGAAATCCAGCGAGATTATAAAAATATCGTGAAACGTAAATGAGTTCTTGAAAGATTGATTTAATTATATATTGTACATTATTTTTTATTCTCTTTTTTTTCATGGCAAATCTTTATATCAATCTTTCTGTCGCAGACCTACCGAAAGCAACCGCATTTTATGAAGCAATATGATTTGTTAAAAATGATGCGTTTAGTAATGAAAACGCGAGTGGTATGGTGTATGATGAAACCTTATCTGTCATGTTACTCAGCCATGATTTCATGAAATCATTTCTCCCAACGCACAAGAAAGTAGCAGATAGTCATCAGACGTCTGAAGTACTTATTGCTCTTGAAGTTCCTACGAAAGAAGCAGTTGATGCATTCTATGCAAAAGCACTCGCAGCAGGAGGGAAAGAAACGATTCCTACACAGGATCATGGATTTATGTATGGAAAAGATTTCGAAGATATCGATGGGCACATCTGGGAGATATTTTGGATGCAACCACAAGGGTTATAAAGATATGACTAGTATGCCACAAGAGTAGTTTGTTCTTTGTTACTTAATTATTTTACAATGAAATATTCATCATATTTTATGTCTATTGTTTCCGAAATTGACTGCTTGATGTCTTGACTTTTGTATACCAAAAAAGACATCTGATATGGTTACAGACGGACATTTACAAATGGACAATGGGTTGATTGTATTGACTATAAAAAGAAGTGAGAAGTGATTCTCAGAGTAGGTCGTGGAGCTTGGTTAGTGCGTACCTATCCTGTGCTTTATTGATTATTTGATGAGGTGATGATTGTGTTAGCTAAACTACGCATTCATACCATTTCGTCTCTATATGAAAAAAATATCAAATGATTGTTTGAACTTTTGGATAATGCACCTAGTGGTATTGGTGCATTTGATTAGATTCATAATACTTCATGGGTTCGCTTTCTTGTTTCTGTGATGAGTTGGATATCATCGTTTAGTTTTTTTCCATAAGAAGGAATGAGTTCTTGTATTTTTTTTGTATCCTGAATATAGTGAGGATAACATTTTTCTATGACGTGAAGCATTATATCAACCGAGGTTGATGCTCCTGGTGAAGCGCCAAGTAGAGTAGCGAGACTTTTGTCTTCTGAGATAATGATCTCAGTGCCAAATTGTAAAACACCTCCTTGTTTGGGATCAGGTTTGATAATTTGAACGCGATAGCCAGCTTCTTTGAGTTCTCGATCTTCCATACGCGCATTGACAACATATTCACGAAGTGCACTAAGACGATCTTCAGGACGTTGTATTACTTGACTGATAAGATATTTTGTAAGAGAGAAATTGTGTAATCATGCACCAAGCATAGCGATGATATTATGCCATTGCAGACTTTTGAGAAGATCAAAAAATGATCCGTTTTTCAAAAACTTAGTCGTAAATTTGCATTTGTCGTTTGGTTGGTTTTTGTCTTGCCTGCAAATATGAGTCAGACTGCACGATCAAATTGCGATAGTAAAGTGTTGTGGTTGATTGCATGAAATACACTTGTCAGTACGTTGGTAGCAACAGCAATACGATTTCTAGTATTTTAGTTTTATGTATTAGTATAATGAAACAATTGGAATCAAAATTACGATTTAAACGTAAATCCTATGGTCGATGATGGACTCCAGTATCGCGACACGGTCGAGTAGTGTTGGGTGTTTATTTACTCTTGGTACTCTGACGAGTGATACGGTATAGTAGGATGGCTCAGCAAGACCAACAACAACGGGAATGAACTGCATGAGAAAGTGATGCTTGAGGAAATCTTGTTGTTGCCCTTGTACCGGTTTTTGTCCTTACGCTGTTATTATTGCTCATTTGTTACAAAAAATGAGAAACACCAAAACGACAATGGTGAGATAAAAAAGAGTCTTTATAATTTGTTCTAGTATGAAAAAAATAGCACTTATAACGTGAGCATCTTCAGGACTTGGTATCGATTTCGCCAGACAGCTGAGTATGAAATGATATCATTGTTTATTAACAGCTCGTGATCAAGAAAAACTGAAAAAGGTACAAGAAGAACTTGAAAAGAGTTGATGATCTGCAGAAATTTATGGTGCTGATATTTCTGATATGAAGGAGTGTCTCCAGTTAGCAAATTATATTGTCACTACGTATCCTAAGATTGAAGTAGTAATTAATAATGCTTGATTTGGTGCATTTGGTGAATTTCAAGAAATTTCACTTGAGACGCAACTGAATATGGTTGATCTTAACTGTAAAGCATTACTGACATTGACTCATAGTATTGCTAACACCATGATGCAGCATAATACTCAAGGATATATACTGAATGTAGCCTCGACTGCTGCATTTCAACCTGGTCCCACGATGGCTACTTATTTTGCAACAAAGGCATTTGTTCTCTCATGGTCACAAGCATTACAATTTGAACGAAAAACAAAGTGAATTCATGTGACAGCATTATGTCCATGAGCGACAAAAACTGCATTTTTTGAACGCAGTAACGTTGCTGATAGTTCACAAATGGTACAGAATATGATGCTCTCTGATGAGGTGGTGAAACAATGATTAGATTGATTATTTATGAAAAAGAGTAAGGTCATTCCATGATTTATGAATAAGTTTTTGTATTTTATTTGATTAATTTCTCCAACCAATCTGATTATGTGAATTGTAAAAAAAATCATTGCACAGTAATTTTTTTATTTTTTGTCTTTATATGGATACGTTGATTTCTACATTGTCTTTACATCGATCTACAATACTTTTTTTTCTCATACTTGGTTTCTTATTTTGATTTTTGTATCGTCGAATTGCAAAAAAGGTATATACCAAATCCGTTAGATGACACAGTAAAAATATAAATAATTCAGGTCGTCGAATGAGAGCTGGAGCAGGTTTTGCTTTGCTTATTTGGGCATTGACAACATCTCTCAGTCCGCGATTACTGTTCTTTGCGTGATTTTGCTTTTTTGAAGCTTTATTTAGTCGATGTGGATTTTTTGCAGCAATTGGAAAAAGCAGTTGTCCCTTGGAGTAGAGACACTGAATCATAGACGATATTTCATCTTGTACCTTCATGATTTTTCAATAGAGATGAATGTATTGAAAATAAAATAGACAAAAAGTCTTTATATTGTATCATATCAATGTCAGAAATTTATTATGATGAAGAGTGGAATGAAATTCCAATGCCTTTAGAGGAACGAAAAGAATTTTGCAAACAACAAGAAAATGCGTGAAAAGTGTTTGATGCATTTGGTAATGAGTTACAATCGTGAGATAGTATTATTGCGATAAAAAATTTACCAGTAAAATGATGAACTGAGATAAAATTAGGAGAGAAATTTACCAAAATTAAACTCACTGATGATCTGTCATTGGTATTAGGTAAACATGAAAAAAACTGAGAAATGTATCTGAAGACAGAATTTTTTAAGAAGGGATAAGTGCAAATAATTTCTTTTCAATTTCGTTGAAGTTAATAGGTATGCTATAATTAGAATAGTTGTCACAATACTGCATGTAAAATCGTATCTATAGTAGAGTAAAGACTTTTTATTTTTCTTGGTACTATGAAAAATTTGCTTTTGGGTATGAGTATTTTATTTTCTTCTTTGATTAGTATTGCAACATTTGCTTCAAATGATCTTGTAGGAACAAAGCGAGATTTAGTAACGTATAATCAAACGGGTGCTGTATGAACGGTAGAGTTTGACGAAACAACGATGTTTAGTAAATTTTGTAATAATGTTTCAGTAGGTTATACGTATTCTGGATGAGCATTATTAGCTTCTGGAGTATGAATGAGTACTCTGATGTATTGCGAAGGATTGCCAATGGTATTGGAAAATGCTTTTCAAATCAATGATTCTGCTGCAGTAATGATGAGTGATAGCATATTGACAATCACAACATCATGAAATAATGTTTTTATTTTTGAAAAACAAACACCAACTATTTGTACGCTAGAATATATGCCCGTTTGTGGAATAGATTGAGTGACCTATGGTAATGCATGCGCTGCTGCTGCTGCAAAAATTGCGGTAAAAAGTGAATGAGAATGTGTTATTTCAGAAAGTTGCATTCAAAAATTTGATGGTTGTAATATGTGTACAAGAGAACCGTGAGGTGAGTGGGCTTGTACAGAAATGTATTGTGAAACGCCTGAAGCACCTTACTGTATGGCAACATCAAATGATGAAGATATTTCTGTATGAAGTGATAAAGATGAACATGGTTGTATTGGTTCTGCTTGATATTCATGGTCTCAATCAAGTCAACAATGTGTAAGAGTATGGGAAAACACCGGAGCAACTTCATTAGAAATTGCTTATGATTTTGGATTTAATCAAGGTATGACAACAATGCAATCTACACAAGAATATAGAGCTAATGATGCGATTACAAGACAAGAAGCAGCAAAAATGTTTGTTACTTTAGCTGAAAAAACATACTGAAAATCGTATGGATCTTTTCCTGAAGTATGTAATACGCCATACAAAGATGAATCACTTTTTGATCCTACGTTGAAATCATTTATTTATGATGCTTGTGCACATGAAATTATGAAATGATCAAAAGGAACATTTATGCCAAATGATTTGATTACAAAATGACAAGCAATCGCTGTCATGATG
>CAZIUS010000074.1:0-971 GCA_964542385.1 uncultured Candidatus Peribacteria bacterium | reverse complement strand
AGAATTGTTGATGGTCGAAAGACAGAACAAGACACTGCAACACGATGGATGCCATATGCTGAACAAGCAAAAAATAGTGGACTTATTACATTTGAAAACTATACTGATTTTGATCAAGCTATTTCGAGAGGAGCACTAATTGAATGGACATATACAATCTACACAAATTCACTAACAAAATAAAGTTTTACTCTTCTCATCATGCATGAATCGAATTATTACTTTTGTAGTTTCATTGTTGACTCTGGTATGATTAGATTACGTCTGGTTGTGAGTTGTTATTCAATCAAAAATTCAAAAACGATTGTGACCGTTGATGAGAGAATGAATCCTTTACGGACCAGCACTCGCATTCTATGTATTGTATACTTGAGCTATTGTGTATTTTGCAATATTACCTGCGGTACAACAAAATAGCCGACGTGTTGCAGTATTAAATTGAGCGATCTTATGATTTACGGCGTATATGACCTATGATATGACCAATCGAGCGACCTTAAAATGACGACCTGTAGAGATGGTGATTCGAGATATTGTGCGGTGAGCTGTGGTTACAGCAGCAGTTGCTTGGGTAGGGTATAAGACGTTTACTGTATGGTGATAAATCATCATACCATTGTGTTAATTTGTTTTGGGTTTAGCGAACTGATAAGAGATATAATTTGTTCACTCTCCATTTTTTGTCATCGGTAGAGCAGTGTGCGAATGATATGAAGAGGAAATCAATTATTTTCTAGTTTTTTGCAATACCATTGTTGAAATGAAAAGAAAAATGCTTCAGTGCATTGAGTATGTATGTGTGGTGAAAGTCTTAGATATATGTCATCTTTAGTGATTATACACGTTGTGCTATGTCGAAAATATGATCAATGATTATATCTCTTGTGATATAAGTCTACTGCATCACAAAAACGTTCTAAAAATGAAAAAAGATGTATATCGTACTGAGTAGGATTTTTGCATGAAATAAT
>CAZIUS010000073.1:0-6311 GCA_964542385.1 uncultured Candidatus Peribacteria bacterium | reverse complement strand
TATCGTTGCTTTGGTAAATCCAACATAGAAATAGAATACATTACCAAAAGAGTATGCTTAATAGTAAGTTAATTAATTACTACAAGATCAATAGGTGATTTTCAGGCAGATCATCATTTACCATCATCGGAGAGGAGTTTGTGTGCAATACCATTTAACAGTTTTGAACTTGATTCATCACCATATCTTTTTCCAAATTCTACCATTTCATTGATCATTACTTCTCTAGGTGTTCACATTTCTTTTCGTTCAACATACCCAAGGACGAAAATAACTCTATCCAAAACGTCCATTTCATCAAATTTAAAACTCACCGTATACGTATTTACTAAGTCACGTACTACAGGTTCATATTTCCAAAAAAGTGGTGCTATTAATTTTATATACTCTCGATCTGGATCTACCTTTATCTCTTCTTCTTTTCATTGATTTTCAAAAAATCGTTTGATGATATAGGCAACTTCCTCATCATAAGCAGAATAATAGTTCGCATCCATTTTTTCAGCTAACACAATATTTGGTGTTTCTGGATCATGCATATGTTGTGCAATTTTTTCAACTTCTTCCAACAAAGCAGTTTTTTTACCACTCAACGTAAAAAAATATTGTTCAAAAAAATAGCAAAAAACTATCTTTCTTGCTATTATTCTTGCTTTTATATTCATTACACTAATGATCTAGTTAAAGGGAGTTTTATGCTTCCAAGACTTCTGCTTGTTTTTTTGTCTTGATAGTGAGTACTTGTTTTCCTTTATACCAACCACAATGAGGACAAACTCTATGCATAAGTTTTTCAGTACCACAATTTGAACAAAGATGGACTTGAGCATTTTGTTTCAATCTTTTCATGTTCAAACTTAACCAAGTACTATGTCTACTTGCACCTTGTTGTTTCGATATTTTCTTTTTTGGAGCAATCATGAGGAAATATTATAAGAGTTAAAAAGTTTAATAGTTGAAACGTTAAAGAGTGTAAAGGTTTAACTATTTTTAACCTTTCAACATTTTAACAATGGTATTACTCAGCTTTCTTTTTAGCAGGCGCTTTTTTTACTGCTGGTTTCTTTTCAGTTGTTTCTTTCTTTGCTGCTAGTTTTTTTTCTGAAGCAACTTTCGGCGCTGCAGCTTTTTTAGCTACTGGTTTCTTTTCTTCAGTTACTGCAACGTCCGCTTTAACTGCTTTGGTTTTTTCAGCTTTTACTACTGGTGTTTGACCAGCTGGTACTACATGTACAACTGTTTTCAAGTAAACACGTCCATTGTATTTAGTAACATTTGATTTACTAAAAGTAACGATACCATCAATCGCTGCATGAATAGTAAAATCACGTCCTTTGTAAACATTATCTCCAAGTTGAAATTTATCACCTTTTTGTCTAATGATAATATTTCCTGCCTTAGCAGTTTGTCCTCAGAAAAGTTTCACCCCACGATATTTCGAATTGGAGTCTCTCAGGTTTTTCGCGCTACCGGCTGCTTTTTTGTGTGCCATAGTTGCAATACAAATAAAAAGTTTTTGACAATAAAGGTACATATAATGATTTGTACAGCGATTGCAAGAGAACGTGAGAGAAAAATGTGTTTACATTATACTCTCTTTTCTTATGATTTTGGGTATGCAAGTCACTATCACCAAGAAAAATATCAAAACGCTTCGCATGTCTATCAAACCAGATTGACATGTTTTTGTGAGTGCTCCAAAACGATATTCTGACGCAGCAATCCAAAAACGAGTTACCTCCAAACAATCACGAATCGAAACAATTTTAGAACGTTTAAAAAACAAAAAACCGCAGCTCAATGACAATGAACAAATAATCTTATGAGAAATCTATACTGTCCATCTTCAATCAATCACCAACACCGTAACGATTGACGTCGATTCCAAAAAAATCTATAGTCCAGATCACGCACAAGTAAAACCATTTATTCGTTCTGTTGCAAAAAAATACCTGACAAAAAAAATGGAGCAACGAACCACGACACACTGATCTAAATACAATAAGCTCTTCATAAGATCACAAAAAACGAAACGAGGAACCTGTTCCAGCAATCGTCATATTTCATTAAATCGAAAACTCATCACCCTTCCCGATCGAATTATCGACTACGTCATCTGTCATGAACTTGCGCATCTTACCCACATGAATCACAGTAAACAGTTCCGAGATCACTGCATCACCCTTTATCCGAGAACCAAAGAAGCAAAAAAGTGGATGAAGCAGGAAGGGTATATGATAGAGTAAAAGTTAAAGGGTTAAATAGTTTAAGAGTTAAAGATTTAAATGGTTAAAAAGCTTTGCATTGCACGCGAAGCAAAGTGCGAAATGATCGCGATGAGGAAAAAAGTCCCGCAGTACTGCGGGAGCAGGAGCCAAACTATTCTGGAGTTCACATACCGTAGACTGCTTTTTTCGGAATGCGATTACTAATCTTTTCGAATTATACTGTATTAAACGTTTGGTAGCAGCATTTTTCATTTCAAATAATCAAATCTTTTCATATTATTTAAACTGGATTCGAAAAGATTAACGCTAATTTTTGTTGAACTCATTTATAAATAATGTCTTGAAGATCAGTTTATACCTAATGTTTAGATTATCAACTACGATTCGCAAAAATTAGTATAAGCACCGCAAGCGCCACATAGGTTGTTCAGTACCAAGCTGGGCTCACAATAAACTAAACAATCTCCTTCTGCACGACCAAAAAGCTATTTCTGGATTGTTTCCAATCGGTCGTAAGTGTTCCATCTTGTGCTACATAGACAAGTTCACGAATCACAAATCACGACTGTACAGCCAACTGATTGAGTTCATACAAGGTGAAAAGATGGTAATATCTCAGATAGTGCTCTGTAGCTTGTGTATGATCTTTTCGTGGAACAAGAATATCATTTCGAACTCGTTCACGATCAATAATCAACTTTGGTATATTCAGCGTTATTTGTTTTCGATATTTTTTCAAAAACCAGTCTGAGTAAGACCAGTTAGTAAGGATCATCATTCCTCATCGATTTAGTGTTCTATACACATCAGCAAAAAATAATGCTCTGTTTTTTGGACCTTTGATATGCTGTACACTAGCAATTCATAATAAACAATCAATTGATTCTTGTGGTTGCGCACGAATATAATCAACCATATCGTCCACAATCCACGTTGCGTTTGGTGCTTGTGCCTTTGGTACTTCTTTTTGTGCTTCTTGTATCATTCATTCAGCGAAATCGACTCACATATAGTTTACTTTTTTGGGAAGCACTGATTCCAACGCAGAATACAATCTTCCTCATCCACAACCTATTTCAACAAAAGTTGAAGACTCTTTTCACCAATCAGTATTTTGTATTATTTGTTTTACATACTCTATCTCTGGCCATTTCTTTTTTCTGGTTTCGACAAAATGTTTCGCATGATGATCATAGCACGCTTTCAGTTCTTCTTTTCGATTTCCATTATCCATGATCACTATCCTAAAATAAAGATACTTGTTGATCGGTATATTGTTCATGTGCTTCAGTTACTTTACTTCCGTACGTAAGAAATGCTTTATTGTCCAAAATAAGATGTTTTCCATCCAATTCAATGTCTTGATAACGGATCATATACAAAAAAACACCAAGTGTAATCTCTACATCGTTTTGACAGTATGCTTTTACTTTTTCAAGTGCCTTCATATCACCTTTTTCGTATCGTTTATCAAGCAAATCTTGTCATTCTGCACCAGAACTCAATGTCTTTCCCGCATCAATCAAAGCCGTTGCCATAGCCTGGAGACTCATTCTTCTTCCAGTCATTCATCGCACCAATTGAAACGGATCGAGACTTTTCGCTTGCACTTTTGCTAATGCTTCTGCATCAAATCATGCTTGTTCCATCGTGATAGGATTATCGAAACTAATCTGATTAAATCACACAATCCGACCATCATAATCAAGCAAAACCTTTGCAAACGTTTTCATATCATACCCAAATTCTCCCTTGCGATCGATAAAATCATACACCAAACCATCCTTGTGTTCACGTGATGAATCAATCGCAGAAGCAATTGCGAATTGTTGTGATCAACCACGTTTATCAAAAGTAGTCTCGATATCGTATACTAAAAAAGGTTTTCAATTAAACTCGTTCAACGTTCCTGTCTTGAACTGCGCTAATAAATCTTGGAAAACCGTATGATTTCTATTTACTTGTTTCATAGCTCACTTATCTTTTAAGACATTATGTAAACGCTCTAATTCCACAGCATTCAAAACTAATTCTAAATGATCAATCTCATCGGTCAGTCTCATTCATCAATCCGCAAGAGGAGTGAACCCAAATGTTGGTTTACTTTGTTGAAAAAAATAAACACGTTCACTATCAGTTACTATCTCTTTCAATAATCCTTTCAAGTACTGATGCTTATTGTGAGTACATAATTGAAGTAAACGATCAAAAAAAGAGGTCTGCACCTGTAACAAATCATCCAAACTCATTTTTTTATACATAAGAACTTGCGCAAACTAAATAAATATAAGTATACTCAATTTCATAAAAAATGCTACGCAGAATATAAATTATTTTCTTGCATTACGTCTTTTTTCCACTATCTATTCTCTATTTCTCTATTTCTCTATTTCTTTATTTCTTTTTCATTTCCTTCAATTTCCCTCTATGGACGCAAAAAATTGCGTCCCTACATTCCTCTCTACTTCCTCTCTACTTCCCTCTATTTCTTCTCCATTTCCATGCTCTACTTCATCGCACTCCTCGAATGATTCACGACACTAGCTGTACAAATGGTTGCTCTCAGACTTGCAACTCCTATCGTTTGAAGTAGCATCATTCTTACGTCAGTATTTATTGGTATTATCTTACTGGCACTAAGCGGAGGATACTATATGTGAGGAATTATCGCAAGTAAATATCCACCAAAAAAACTCAGATTGCTTTTAGCATGATTTCTTACCTTTAGTGCTTTGTATTATGGAGCAATAACGTTTCTAACACAAGAGCGATTACTTGAACGATCACTTTCCACTACAGGAAATTATCTTTTTACGCTCTTTTTCGTAGCAATAGTGCTCTTTTTTCTTCCTGTATTCATAGACGCACAAACAATTCCTTTGCTCACCGAACTCCTTCCTGAAAAATCAAAATGAAAAGCAGCGTGATCAATGTTGTTTGCTTCGACCATAGGATCGTTTTTGTGAAGTGTCTGAACGAGCATTTGGCTTTTCGAATCAGTTGGTGTGAGGAATACGTGAATCATTACTTGTTTGTTACTTTTTTTGTGCGTAGTGCTTCTTTTATGGAATCATCATCGTAAACGAGCATGGGGAGTACTTTGATGAACAATACTTTTTACTCGAATACTATGGACTGTCTATCATCGTTCTTTGTCACAAATAACATGACTTATCTATCACCATGATAGTGCATACCAAGAAATTCTCATTAGAAATCATAAACGAAGTGATAGCAAACCCACGAGAATTTTTCATACAAATCGTGCGTTTGCATCGTGAATTTATACTGACACCAAAGAAAGCCCTTTTGAATATTTGCAAGAAGTAATGAGTATAACTAATAGAATCAAACCAAAACGTGTCCTTGTCATCTGAACAGCATGATTTACGTATCCATACCAACTCAGCAAGCTTGATTATATCGAGCAGATCGATGCAGTAGATATTGATGGCAGTATCAAAGAAATCGCAGAAACATATTTTTTAGAAGAAAAGCTTTCACCAAAAATTACGTTTATACCGCAATCAGCAAGATATGTTGTTAATCAAGCAATCAAAGAATGAAAATCGTACGACCTAATTCTTCTCGATGCATACAATGGAAAAACATTACCCGATGAGCTCGCAACTATAGAATTTTTTGCATGAATTAAAAAACTTACCACCTCAGAATGAGTCTTAGCCAACTTTATTCTTGACAGCAATTTGGACAGCACATTGACAACAAATTTACTCACCACTCGACGTTCAGTTTTTGGCGATGTGTGGTTAAAAAACGTTAGTAACAACGCAACAAACAAATTTAATAACTATATCGTAACTACTCATCAAGCAGACAGTTTTTACACAAATTTTACAACAATTTGACAGTTATATACAGACGATCTCAGAACAACTGAGACAGATCTTGCCATCATGTGGTGGAGGTAACCTAACCTCCAATCTTATATCAAAATCCTTTTATTGTAACAATCAATTCCTTTCATAATTTTTTTCTCAGATTTGCAATGTATACATCTAGTTTATCATCATGCTCATAAAGTGCATCTCCTCATCGCACAAATTCGAGAATATCTGATCT
>CAZIUS010000072.1:0-6331 GCA_964542385.1 uncultured Candidatus Peribacteria bacterium | reverse complement strand
GATGGGATTTATGATATCACGGATGAATCGAATAGAGACAGAATGAGAATTTCTATTCATCTGAGAAAATGAACCAATATTGATGATATTTTGATTAGATTATTCAAATATACCGATTTACAAACTAATTTCTCTGTAAATAATGTTGCTCTGATTGAAGAATGACGTCAACCAAGACATTTAAATATCAAAGAAATGCTTGTGGAATTTGTGGTATTTAGAAGAATTGTGGTACGTAAGAGATCTGAATTTCAACTCGATAAAGCGAAAAATAGATTACATATCTTAGAAGGACTCCAAAGAGCAATTGATATTCTCGATGAAGTAATTGAAACGATTAAAACATCACAAACGAGAGATGAAGCAAAACAAAAATTGATGGATTTGTATACCTTTTCAGATGAACAAGCAGAATATATTTTGATGTTGAGATTGCAAACATTGGTATGATTAGAAATTCAAAAAATCTTAAATGAAATTGGCGACAAAAAAGAACTCATCGATTATCTTACCTGAATTCTTGAAGATCAGAAAAAACTTGACGCAGTCGTAATAGATGAAATGATCTATATGAAAGATACGTATGGAGATGAAAGAAAAACAACCGTTTCAAACGATGCATCGATCTATGACCTAAATCAAAGTATCAAGGCACTCAGAAGAAAGGATGAAATGATTAAAGAGACAGTAATCACTTGGATATGAGGTGACTATAAAATCAAAGTATTATATCAAAGTAGAATCTTAAATATCCCTGCAGATACCTTTACTCTTACCAAGACACACAATCAAGATAAAATGATTTCTATCTCTGATAAATGAGAGCTCGTAATAGAAAGACTAAAAGATCTTGGTAAATTTAGTGTGCAATCTGATGCATTGGATGTAGTGAAACATTTTTGATTAAAAAGCAAACTTGTCTTTTCAGAAACGATGGGATATGATTTTGATTACCTAATCATGATTACCAATCAAAATACGTTGAAAAAAATAGACAAAGAACTGTTACTCTCGTTTAGAAAATTTCCTACGATTGTCATGGGACTCGCGGAATGAGAAAAAATTATCAAAGTTTTACCAATTAAAAAATCAAACCAAATAGGTGTCCTTACTGAACTATGACGTATCTTGATCTTTGATCACAAATGACTCAGACCGATGTGAAAAACAGCTGCATGAGTAAAAGCAATTGATCTTCAACCATGAGATAAAGTGACAGATATATTCAGTTACGCAGATGAGCCATTTATTTTTGTTCATGACGATCAAAACGGTAAAATGGTTAGTGTAGAAGATCTCTTAGAACAAAAAAGAGGACCGATGAGAAGAGCTCAAGCGTGAGTAATCTGTGCTGAACCAAAATCATCTCATCCACTCAGAGGAGCGATTGCAATCATTGAAGGTGCGGTCAATCTTTTGATGGAAAATGGAAGAATCGACTTATATGATTCAAATAAAATGGACTTATGTATGCCAGAAGATCCATTAACCAAAATTACCAACGGCACAATCGTGAAAATGCGAAGACCACGAGGCGAAAAAGAATCAGTGAAAGACGCTGAGGAAGAAGCTGCTAATGAGCAAAAGATGAAAGAAGTCGAAGGAAATGAAGAGAAAGCTATAGAAGGAGGTCAAGAGAGTTTATTTGGGTAAAATATTTATTGTAGGCTATAAATAATGAAACTCATACAATATGATTCAGGGATTGTTACAGTATGAAAAAAAATCATTTATCAACCACTTGAAAGTCAATTGTCATTTGATGAACTTTCACAGAAGATTGATAGAAATTTTAATAACATTAAGCGAATTGAGTGTTACGCAAGATACGACTTAGTTTCAATTTTAGATAGAATTGAAATGATACATAAGTGAGAATATGCGTTAAGCTGATTTAGTAAAACAAGTGCATTCACCAAGGGTGCTCATACTCATTTTCGAAAGGATCCTGATCAAATTCATCTCGAATGAATAAAAACAATGATTGATACAAAGCGATTACTCAATGTTTGATCTGCATGGTACACTAATGAATCATATGATATTAAACGTCTAATAGCCACAAAGAATGAGTTAGTAAATGTATTGTCAAAACAAAAGTAAATTACTCTGTAACATTATAATATCGAATCAAATTTATAGAATTATCCTTGCATTTATAAGGAATTTTTCTTAAAAAGCTTAATTTTGATGGATGGTTAATGAAATATGCTACTGATTCAGGAGTTCACTTTTTCAAAATATACAAAATATCTCAGAAAGAAAGTGGTTGCTTACGCCTTGTTTTTAGGGTATCATATTGATCGAATATGTATGTTTCATAGTTAGAATACTCTTTTACATTGATCTCTTTGAGAATATTTGCTATTTTTTCAACGCCAAGTGCTTGATATAAATCATATATATTATAAATATCAAGCGCTCAACGCTTATCGCTTTGGTTTCCACAAAAAAGTGCAAGTAAAAAGCGTATATTATTAGATGAAATTACTTGTTCTTTTCACCAAGTATCAAGTTGTTGTAAAAATGTATGGTTTGGATCTAATTGATGGAGACATCCCAATCATGTATTTGGAGAAAAAGGAACTAAGGTTCTCAACACGCCAGAATCTTTTAAATTATTATTTATCTCAGATTTAAACAATCATGGAATTCCATTGATTCAATTGATAATTTGCTCAGATGTTGCTTTTCAAATACTATTAGCGGTATTGTAATTTCACATCATTCATAAGAGACTTAATATATATATTTCCGCTGTATCATTTTTCTTAAATTCTTTTATGATGTATTGGAGTGTTTCATAGGGCATGAGATTGCATAGTCATACAATGCATGACTGAGTATGTGCATTGTTATAATTACTATGAACTATTAAATTGTTTATTGCCATATTAAGTATATTTTTGCATTCATCATCTTTCATCAATTTTTCTCGTGTTTCGCTTCATGTTTTGGTAAGATACGGGATACAAGATTCCAATATTTCGTATGCTTGAATTTTCTCTTCTATGTTATTTCCAGTATATTGCTGTGTTTCTTTTATTAATTGGCTTCTAATCTTGATTAAAGATTCATTATAATTTTCATTTGTAGCATTACTAACAATATATTCTGGATTTCACATCATAACAAGTTTAGTTATTTCAGGTATACTGTTTCTTATTGTAGATATTTTACCTGATATGTATTTTTGTACTAATTCATTTCTGATACTATTTCATTCATCTTGAATATTTGTGATTTGCAATAGATCGTTAATTATATGAGTTACTTTTGCACATTTTGCTGATACAAAATTTTTTGTTCATTCAGAATTACAATCTAACAAATCTTTTAAGAGCGTTAGTTTTGACGCATCTAGAGTACATTTTAAAAATGATATTATATTTTCTTTTGCAGCATCTACAATGGTAACTATTTTTTGCTGTTTATTATCAATTCCATCGTAATAGAATCATTGCTCAATAAGTTTTTCAGCTATTAATTTTTCTGTAGTAATATCTGTAATTTGATCATTCATGATAATAAAAGATATAAAAAAATAATGTATGACTACAAAAATACATTTTATATATGCATATAAAATATAAAGTCAATATTATTTTCACATTACCTTATCTAATCCTAACCTGTTTCATCAATTTCTTTTCATCCTTCTCTTTAATCTTTGCTCTTTTATCAACTTTTTTCGTAATCTGAGCGAGAGCTATTTTAACTTTGATGAGGTGACGAGAATCTTCATAAATTTCTAGAGGGATAAGACGATATCAAGTTTTGTGTGTTCTTTCTCGAAGTCTGGTGCGTTGTTTGCTTGTAACGAGGAGTTTTCTTTTTCATTTCGCTTCATATCGAGAAACCAGATGGATGTCGGTTTTTTTATATAATGGAATGTCACAGTTGATTAGCCAAATTTCACGTTCATCAATTTTGATAAAAGCATCGCTGAGGTTTGCTTTTTGAGTTTTCAGTGCTTTTACTTCAAAGCCACGTAAAATTATGCCCGCTTCAAGCGTTTCGAGAATTGTATAGTCAAAATGTGCACGTTTATTTTTTGCTAAAAGACGCATATTAATGAAAAACGAAAAATGAAAAATTTAGTAAGTAAGTCAAGTATAATATATTGTTTGCTCTAGAGAACACAATAGATATGCTACAAATATTTCTACACTCTTTTCTCATTAATCTCTCAAATGTAGTATGCAAATATTAGTATTGAAATAGAACAAAAAATACATAGAAAATGAGTACATTTTTACCTTGTTATTTTGTTATGAAAAAATTGGCTTTATTAAGTATTTTATTTGCTTCACTTATTTTAGTAGGATGTGGTTCAAAAACAGCTCCAACTGGAGATGCTCCAGCAGCAGATGCTCCTACAGCTGATGTGATGCCTGCAGTAGAAGCAGAACCTACAGTAGATGGTGTTCCAACAGCTGATGTTGATGTTGAGCAAACGACAAAACTTGCTACTTGTCTTACTGAAAAAGGTGTTAAAATGTACTGAACTGAATGGTGTGGTCATTGTAAAAACCAAAAAGCACTTTTTGGAGATGCATTTGCTAAAGCAACGTATATCGATTGTGATGCTGAAAGACAAACATGTCTAGACGCTGGTGTTAGAGGATTTCCTACATGGATTGATGCTGCTGGTAACCAATACCCAGGAACACAACAACTTGCAAAACTTGCTGAAATCGGTGGTTGCAGTATGTAATCAATTATTTTATAAATTTAAGAACCATTCTCGCGTGAGAATGGTTTTTTGTATTGTAAAATACGACAAATTAACTATAGAAAAGTATCTTTAATTTTAATGAATACATGACAGAAATTCATCTTGATGAGTACCAAACACGTAAAGAAAAACTGAAAAATATGCAGGAAGCGGGAATTATTCCATACGCTAATAAATATTCAAGAACGCATACTATTGAGCAATTGAGATCATGAGTACAAGATAACACACTGCCTGCAGCAGAAACACTTATGATGCATTGAGCCAAAAACACATATACAATAGCATGAAGAATGATGTTGTTTCGTACGATGGGTAAATTAAGTTTTGCACAACTCAGAGACGGTAGTGCAGATATTCAAATTGCTTTTGTAAATACACTTTGCTCATTACATACGTGAAGTGAGTTGGTCCAAACAATATCTATAGCATGAAATGAACTCTCTGCCTATAAATTTGTAGAAAAAATGCTTGATTGATGAGATTTTATATGAGTAAAATGAGAATTGTTTATCACAAAACATGGTGAATTGACTTTATTTGTCAATGAATTTCAATTATTAAGTAAGGCGTTGAGACCATTGTGAGATAAATGGCATTGAATACAAGATATTGAAAAACTGTATCGTCAAAGATATTTGGATATGACGATGAATCCTGAAAGTTACGAAAGAATGAAACTGAGAAGCACCTTTATAAAAACATTGAGACAATTTTATCGAAACAATGACTTTATTGAACTTGACACACCGATATTGTGAAATAGTGCATCATGAGCTGCTGCGACACCGTTTGTAACGCGTCATGAAGATTTTGATACCGATATGTATTTGCGTATTGCACCAGAAATTGCATTAAAAATGGCAACTGCATGAAGATTTGAAAAGGTATTTGAGATTTGAAAAGACTTTCGTAATGAGTGATCAAGTCCGAGTCATCATCAAGAATTTTTGGTTGCAGAACATTATGCAGCATATCGAAATTATGAAGACAATATGCGTTTTACTGAAGAAATGTTTGAATATCTTTTTGAAAATATTAGTGAACTGAATAAAATTGTTACTGTCGTTGATAAAGAATGAATTGGACGTGAGGTAAATTTTTCGACGCCGTGGGAAAGAATAGATTATACTGCACAAGTATTAAAAGACTCTTGAATTGATGTGAGTATGTATACCGCAGAAGATGAACAAACTCTACGCAAAGAAATTACTAAAAAATGATTTCATCGAGAGTGAATTGAAAAACAATGAACAGCAACAATGATTGATTATTTATACAAAAAAGTAACAAGACCAAAGATTGTAGGTCCTGCATTCATCTATAATTATCCAAAAACGATGCAACCTCTTGCAAGACAATCAGATTCAAATCCTAGTCTTGTAGAACAATTTCAAGCCATTGTTAACTGACGAGAAATTCTCAAAGCATATTCTGAATTAGTAAATCCTGTAATACAACAAGCAAATTTTGATGAACAATCAGCAGCAGCACAAGCGTGAGATTCTGAAGCAACAAAAAGTGATGATGCGTTTGTCCTTGCTATGGAATACGGTATGCCACCACAATCATGATGGGGAATGGGTCTCGATC
>CAZIUS010000071.1:0-6428 GCA_964542385.1 uncultured Candidatus Peribacteria bacterium | reverse complement strand
ATCACTGTTGTACATTCCATAAATAATCAAGCTGCGATTCATACAATTGATTTAATACCCCTTCACGTAATGTCTTATGTGGCATAGTGCGTATTGCTTCATAGTTTTTGATACTACCTAAAATCAATTCTTGTGATTGCTTTATTTCCTTTTCTTGAAGTATTAACGATTGCACATTTTCTGAATGTATCGAATATCATCATTTTATCAGTTCTGTTTTTTTCTTTTTAATATTTTCTATAGCATCAAACATGCTCGCTCATTCTTTTAAAATCCCATTTATTTCAGAAGAAAACGTTAAAAATCTAAAAAAGTGAGCTGGCAATATTTCCATTCATTGCATCTGTATTCCGTTTGAAAGATTATGATCATCATCAATCACCGTGAGATACTGTTTAAATTTTTCATTAAATCATTTGGATTGCGTATACCCATACATTGCTTGTCATCAAATATGACTTACTGTTCAACCTCATTTGTTCATCATATCAATGATAAAAATTAACACACTGGTGAGTTCAACACAAAACATCGGTCAAGAACAGTGTTCAAGCAAAGTATTAAAATCTCATTTTTTGCAAGTAGTCAGTTCATTCCAATGAGTAAACAAATGCATACATCAAGAAACAATATCTTGTTTGTGAATACTCATCAAATCTCATTGATCAGATCTATACGACACTCTATCACCTGAGACTCATACCATTGTAAATACTGTCGATCATGCTACAATATATCTTGAAAACATTTCAGCTATTTCTTTATCACTACTACGAGCAATAAGAGTGTTTAGCATAGCAGACACTATACTTTCATGATTAATGATTTTTTCAGAGAACGTCGTCATTTGTCTCTCTTGAAATACTTGTTTATTTAAATGCATCCAAAATCATCATAACGTAGCTGTTTCTTCAAATGATTGTAACAGCACATTATCAATATACGGATCATTTACTTTTGGCGGTTTATTTAACAAAGTCGAGACCACATATTTTGTCTTGTGCTGTATATCAAATGATTGAAGCTTTCATTGAAATGCAAGTTGTGTAGGTCCATATGCTTTATCATCTACCGTATTAAAATCAAATGCTTCACCATGACATCAAAAAAGTACTGGAACGATATCTCTTATCGTTAAATTACCAAGATGAAAAGATCTTGATGCTCATTGTTTTCATGCTTCTTCTAAAGAAAGTACTTTTGAACGAAAAACTTTTGACATCATAAAAAACATAAAAATTAAAGGTAAGCGTAATAACAGAGCAAATATAGAAAATTGCATTTGAATTTAGGAAGTTCGAATTAAACCAAATGGCAATTTTCTACGGAGTATAAGAAATTCATTCTGAATTTCTTACGTAAAATATTGCTCTGCAATATTTTATAAATTCACCATACATTTTCCTAAAATCAAAGTGAATTTACTCTACAACATAGTTTTATCAAACCTCACAGGTTTTCGTAACTAAACACAATTTCCTTTAATCAAAGGCATCTGTCATAAGTAGATTTATAGTAAATGCACTTTAAATTCGTAATAATCTAATGTGGCATTTACTACGTAGTAAAGCGGCGTTTGGATTAATTTGAACTTACGAATTCAAACCCGCTTTACTATATTCATCTATCATTTCACATTATACGGTTCGGAACCGATGCGCATTTTTATCTAATGCAGCTAAGAATCAGTTCCAAAACAAAGAAAAACACTCTCCCGATGAGTGGAAGAGTGTTTCGTATAGTGTTGTAATAAGAGACGTATTTACGGTATTCTTATCATTGTTTCACCTACAGAAAACTCTTCCCTGTAATATCTACAGAGCATAAAAAAGTTTCTATATAAGTGATGTGACGTAAGAATCATAACTCGAATGAATAAATGTATAAGAATGGTAATAAATTTTTTCTTGATTGCAAGACAAAAGCATAAACAAAAGTAGTTTTTTTATTTTTGCTCTTGATTTTTTATTTTATTCGATTATCATATTAATGTTTTAATATAGTATAACAAATGTCAAAATGAATATATGGTTCATCATTGGATCAAATCGCTTCGCTTTTATATACCATAAAAAGTAAAGAACAGATAGCATGATTTCTCGAAGATATTCTCACTCCTCAAGAAGTAGTAGAGATTGCAGAAAGAATTGAACTTTGTCGTCAACTTCTCCAGTGAAAAACACAAAGAGTCGTTGCTGAAGAACTCGGTATTTCTGTCACGACCGTCAATAGATGAGCAAGAATACTAAAATTCGGGACATGAGTTACAAAAGAAATCCTAGCATAGTTTTTTTGACAAAATATTTTACTCAGTTAATATAATGAAACTACTTAATATAATATCTCTTATCTCTTGTTGGTGAATATCAACTAGATAAGAGACGGGATATAAACTCTGAACCCGTTATAAAGTAGAGTATATAATAAAAATATAAAAGTAAAAACATGGCACATTTTTTTGCACTAACATTTGAGTACGTAGGTTTGTATGCAGTAAGCGTTTTTATGCTCAACCTCGTATGGGTTGCCTACAAAAAATCCAAAGAAGAACAGCTTCCACTTCCTAGAGTAACTTGGATGCTGTATACTGTTAAATACAGTACAGGCATCTTTTTAGGTGGCATGCTTGGAGTGCACCACATGATTTGGTTTTTTTGTGCACTCATTATGCTGTTGCTTATTACAAGACAAGTGAAGGAAGTATTATTCACTCTTCTCGTTGCGCTCTTGGTCTATATTTATATGCCAAAACAAATCACTCCTCTCATTAGTCTGTATGGCTTAATGTGGATTGTAGGGGCAAGCGCGTTTCTGTTTCAGAAAATTGTCTTGATTAAAAAGAAGACCTTCAAAGGACTCTCGTTTTTTTCTATGACTGGTTTTGGTATGATGCATGTTTGCGCTTTTGCCTTCTTCTTAGAAAGAGGGGATATACTTACCAGTAGTGCTCACCTACTCTACGTATTCGGACATGGTATATTACTGTATTACATGGCAAGAAACCGAAATTGATTACTTTTGGGCGTAATGTATCTATTACGCCCAAACATTTTACTCTCTGTTAGAACACATGTCTTCGATACATATATGACCTGCATGTATATTGAGTCCAGAACATTATATAAATACTATGATACGCTTTAATGAACAAGTTAGTATTATAGATCAAACGGTAATAACCCGTGACAGATGTTTTTTTGAAAGCATATATCAACAAAGTATCGTTGCGATTCTCCAACAGCACCAATCTTCTGATCTACTCATCTGAAACTGTAGCATCTATGATACAGAAATCGCTCCACTACGTATACAAGATTGATGCACGATCAACATAGGAGAAATAGGATCAGTTATAGTATCTAAAGAATTTCGCAATATGAATCTCTGAAATAATTTATTGAAAAGGACTTTAGAGCAATATGAATCTACGTACACGGCAATTATCGCCGCAACTATTAATCCTACATTTGAACATATAGCTTTGTCTCAAGGGTTCTATTCCTATCATAAAAGTAAGTTTCCAAAAGAATACTTTCAACAAGGAGAAAAATATTTATGAACACAACTTCAAGCAAGATGAACAGATTTTGAACACGTAGCAAGATTTCTGATTAGATCAAATCAGAGATCGTTACAGCAACTTTTATCATATATACAGTACACCAATGCATTATAATACTCATGGAGTGAAAACCATATATAGCCCAAATCCATGACTACATATCGGAATAAGTTATTTCACTCATGGCAATGAGCCAGTGGGAAAAAAGATAGTAGACTATCTTCTCAATATCTATGAAATAGAAAAAAAGATCACCGCATGAACACTCTCATTTATTCATGTTAACCTAGAAGCCAGTAAGCAAAAAAAAAGATACATCAATCACAATATGAATAGAATCCGGAATCAAGATTTTCAAGAAAATAGTTATGAGCACCAAAGAAAAAATGAACTACTACCATTATTAGACACTCTAGACATACTCTTTGATATACATAGCACATCAAAACCGAGTCCTTGCATATGTATTACTGACGAACAGTTTCTCACTAAAGCGAAATGATTTTTTTCTGGTGAAGAAATATGGATTGGTGACATGGTAAAACAATGAGCTATGATAAGTTACGTTACAAATAAATGAAAACCGTGATTTGGTATTGAAGCTGGATCACATAACGATGAGCAATGATATCAACAATGAGTAATCAATGTATTGAATTTTCTCTCACTGTATTGAATCATTCAAGAGCCACTGCACAATATTCATTACAAAAAAATCTATCGCTTTCTTGATGAAATATTTTGCACACAAACACCGTTTCAATATGCAAAAGATTTCGTTTGAATCTGTTCAGTACTCCCCTGAGCAATCATTGCTGATGATGGAAAAAATATTATTAGAAACCATTACACTGAACCAAACATCTATTTCTGACTAGCAACAAACAATCCTATTCCCTGAGACTGAGCAGGTTTTTTCTTTGAACAAATTGAGTAAAGACACTCGCATTTACTCACTATTTCCGTATGTTTAAATTATAACCATTTAACCATTTAACCATTTAACCATTTAACCATTTTTCATGACCCTTTTCGATCTCCTCAAATCACTAACTTATTCACAAAAACCAATTCTTGAAAAAATTGTTTGTCACGTATTGGGTCTAAGTAAAACGCAATTATTTACTCATACGGAACAAGCAATATCCGACGATCAAAAACAGCAAATTGATACGATGTATCGTAGATATGTAGACAATAAAGAACCGTTGGAGTATATTCTCGGTTATGTGGAGTTTGCAAAGTTGCAAGTCCACGTCTCACCTGCGACAATCATTCCTCGTCCCGAAACCGAATATATGCTTGAGGCAGTTCGTGAATACTTCGATGAACCGAACAATCCTCGTCCCGTCACACTCATCGATGTCGGTACAGGTTCAGGGATTTTGTGAGTATGTACCATGTACTATCAAAGTGACCGTATCAGTCAAGCCTATCTCACTGAACTCAGTACGGATGCTTTGGAAGTCGCGAAAAAAAACAAGGAGACACTTCTCGATGCGTCACAGCAAGAGAAAACAACATTAATTCATTGTTCACTCCTCGATCATCCGACTATCAAAAACCTTTTCCAAGTTACTAATCAACAGTTGCCAGACGCCATTTTATTGGTCGCCAACCTCCCGTACATCCCAGACGAAATGTTTGCAAACAATGCGGACGAACGCATCACCAAATGGGAACCGACAATGGCTTTTATCGGATGAGACGACGGACTTGATCTATACAGAATTATGTTTGACCAGATTATCGACTACAACGAGACAGCAAAGCTTCCTATCACCATGTATCTGGAAATGATGACATGGCAGTTAGCAATTTTGGAAAAAGAATATATTGAACACTTCACGTTTGGTGAAGTAAAAACCTTTCATGCAAATATTAGGATATTGAAGGTGGTGGGAAAGTAGTTAGTTTTTGTAAATATGTTTATTCTCAATAGCATTTTTCAATTGCTAATTTTTTTTCTGTACTCCTTACTCATAATTATTCAACTGTGAGGTTATGCCTTTTAGTAAAACGTTTTACTAAGGCAGTATAACAAAATCAGAAATTTCTCTAAAATCATTAAAAGCTTCATTCAATTTCTTTCTTAATTCAATTGCCTTATTATTATCGTTAAACTGTATTTTTCAATCCTCTAGAAAACTAATATAACGTTTAAATAGCTTTTCTCAGTTTATATCAGATAATTCATTTATATATAATTTAGATGATGTGATATTTCATTTACCGTTAAATTGGTTGTAAGCTATTTGTTTTATAAGTTCAGGTTTCGCTCAATGCAATCTTACTGTTGTAGTTCATAATGGAACATTTTGTTCCAAACCATTTTCTCGTAAAAAATCAAATACTTCTCAATATGTTTTATCTAAATTACTCTTTGCTTCATCACTTATTTTCAAATCCAAATCTATCAATTGCAAATCTTCAGAATAATATGTAATAGTATCACAATTATATTTCTTCAAATAATGATTTAATCTTCTTATTTTTTCCACTCTCTCATACGTTTTAGTTGCCGTAATTTGCATTTGCAACACTCCCTCAATTTTACTTCTATTTTTTTCGTTTAAAAGTTCTAAAAAAATATTATCATTTTCATCTTCTTCAAGTAATGATAATTGTTCTCAACGAACTATTGATTTTAGTTCCTCTTGACTGTAATCTGAAATATTTATACGCATTATGTTATTATAATATAAAATATTATTAACATATTATACATATAATCGACGAATTTACAATATTAATTGTTGGAGTAAGTTAATATTTCAACCTTTCAATTACTCTCGATATCAGTATCAATAATTCATTTCCTTCATTTCCTTCATTTCCTTCATTTCCTTCATTTCCTTCATTTCCT
>CAZIUS010000070.1:0-6564 GCA_964542385.1 uncultured Candidatus Peribacteria bacterium | reverse complement strand
AAGGGAAAAAAGTAGGCAAACACCCATACGGGTGCCGAGAAAATCAAGTCACTTCGCAGTCTTGCGCTCAGTTCATTTTTTACGTTAAGACGACGAACGCGACTCCCTCCCAGAGGGACCCGGTCGTCGCGCAACGGATTATCTGGTTAAAACTTGCTGTCTATTGTTTCAGACAGAGCTTGTGACGGTTGAACACTTTGAAAAATCTGTGGGTAGCAAGAAAACACTTAACAGCGAACGAAATCATCAAAGTGAGAAAAAAAGAAGTGGCGGAAGCCACCCCTCTTTACATGAGTACTCATTCGTACAGCTTTCTTTTTTTGGAACTTGATGATGAGTGAGCGATCTATTAGGTAAGACACTTCATGTAAAGCCATTATCTGTCCGCCTTGCTTTGCGAGCAGTGCGACATACTCTAAAAATTGACAAATCACCACTCTTTCTCTATACTTATGATGCGTAATTTATTCTTTTTACCGCTTCGTGGAACCTACACAACGTCTTATTGTTTTTGTAATGTCTGGCATCGCTTTGTTGTGAGTGTGATGGGTTTTTCTATTTGCTTATTTAACCAAAAAGCCTGCTGATATAGCGACCAATATAGCTCCCTCTACTGAACAAGAAGAAGTGATTACCGAGCAAGAAGAAATTCCAACCGAAAAAGTTTCTATCATTCCAGAACCACCAAAACCTATTGATCAACAACAAAAAAATAACAATCCTCAACCATTAACTATCCTCCTTCCGCCTTGGGTAGATGCAGAATATCGTGATATTCTTGAAGACCGTTTGGATCTAGAATTTCCGCCAGTATATATCCAACCATCGTCACGAAATGAATTTCTTAGAGCAATCAGTCGCTTTTCTACGTGAGATCGTCAAGCAGACCTCATGCTAATTCCACGAGAAGAAACACAACAACTAGAAAATCGAGCTGGACGCGTCGAACGGCGTTCTGGAACTTTATCAGATTTTTTTCATCCGCAATTAAAAACATTACTAGAATCTGCGGTACTTACTTTTGTTCCACATGCTTTGGATCCGCGAGTACATATTAGTACCAAACAAGAAACGTTTCAATGATTGGGACAGTATTTACAACAATATACCACTCCGATTCAGTGATCAGAAGCACAATTTACCGCTCACCGTCAACTCATGCAACGGGTGTGATTTTGGCTTGAACAAATGACAAGCAAAGCAACAATTGATCTTATGCCGAGACTGTTTTCATTGAATCCTGACGAGACCTGTCTTTTCTCTGTTGATTGTCTTACTGAGCAAACTACTACTGCCCGACTTCCTTTATCTTCTATTGATCCAGACAAAATAAACACTGTCACGATGAGTGAACTCCCTACCTTGGATAGATCGACACCAGCGTATGTACGATGACGAGTATTTCGTGGTAATGATGAGTCAACTGCAATCACCAATCGTCTAGAATGGATACGTGGTTACATTGAATTGATGAAAAATGATAAACTTCCCTACGAACCAGTCGTTTTACCTGCTTATTTACCTCGTTTACAAAGAATATTACTTCAGGCTGAATGGACATGGTTATCTTCATGACTGTATCGTCTGCATATCTTTTCTCAGTCATCACAAGATATTACAAATAGTTTTTCTCGCTTACCATTTCCAAGTGTAATGAATGGCTCGTCTCGTCGCGAATTATATGTAGAAAAACGACAAGAAATAAATAAAAATAAAGAATAATTTTTTTTATAGATAATAAGAATATGATACGATATATTATTGGTATTAATTGTATAACGTTTTTTCTTTGGTGACGAGACAAATCGCAAGCAATCCGTCAAAAACGACGTATCAGTGAAAAACAGCTTCTTAAGCTGGTTATATTATGATGATGAGCTGGAGCATTATTGTGACAACACGTTTTTAGACACAAAACAATCAAAGGAGAATTTGTTTGGAAAATCTATACTGCGATTGTAGTATGGATGATTATAGTGCTCTTGTTACTCTGAAATCCATTCTAACGAATAATCCATTCCAAATTCTTTAGGACAAAATAATTCCATTATCATGTATAATTGCTCTATAGTTACGAAGGGTGAATACTCTAAAACCTGATTTAACTTCTTTGATCAATTAAAATCTATCTTCAATGTAATCATATTATCAATTATTTCTCAAGAGATTTCACATTTTACTTTTTTTCGTTTATCAAAATCATCCATTGATAAACGTGTTTTAAAAAGTGAATTCATTAAAGTTAGTAATGGGAGAAATGAGTTTTGTTCATCAGGTAAGAAAAAAATTACATCAGTACTATAATCTCGTTTATTACGAAGTACAAAATCATCTGTATGACGATGATTAATAAAAAATGACAATCTTTCAACTGACCATTCCATGTTCTTATTATTGAGAAATTCTTTTCGTTTACAATTTTGAGAAATATGTGTTGCAATATTTTGCTTTTCTTCTTCTTTTTTAATTTCTTCAAAAAGGCAAATTTGACGCAACAATTTACGATCAAATTTCGCAATATCTCTCTTATCGATATCTTGTATAATTCGATCTAAATGATTAGCATCAAATCAATCATCTTCATGGATCAATATCTCTGAAAAATCTACTGCTTGTTTATTGATAATACATATTTTTTTATGAGCATCTTCACTGTTTTTACAAGTATAGCATTCAGTCAATGATCATTCTTGATCGATTTGATTTGAATCAAAATAATCATATTCGTGATGAAAAGTATATTCAAATTCAGTAAAATCTTCAGGATCATCTCCATCTTGTGGCATCACTGATAATGAAATTGACAGGTAAATATTCATTGCATCTTCTGGAACAGAATCATTCAAAGATTTGAGAAACCACTGAGGTATTTTATTTTCAAATAAAATTGTATATCGATTAATTAAATCCTCACGATCTTCAAAATGACACATAGAAAAATCTTTTAAATTTTCCACATCATTTTGAATACTATGGTTAACCTTAAACTTTAAAACCAAATCATCCATATCTTTTTGATGAACTTTGAAAAACTTTTGAAAGTAGGTATTTCGTTCTTCAAATGATTTCTTGTTATTTTGTAAATTAAGTTGCAATTGGGTATATTGTGGACCATAAACTGTTTGCCAAAGATCATTAGGAATTTTTTGTCCACACTGAAGACAAGTCAAAACTCAGAGCAATTCTTTTGCAATTAGCAAAGTTCATTGTTCATAAGCTGAAAACATAAGTGCAATTTCTTTATTATTTGGATAATTAATTAACATGGTAAAGCAAAAAATTAAAGCAAATCGTCATCTTCATCTTCTTCATCAATATCAGTATCTTCGTCATAATCATACTCTTGTCATAAAATCAAATTATTTCAAGAAGTAGACCGCTTAAACAACTCTTCTAAATAAAATTCGCTATCACACCAATCTTCTATAAATGAATAGAGTCATGATACGTCGATCGTTATAGCAAATAATTCATGTTCGTCTTCACTGTTTCATGCAAATCGAAAATTGAGTTCAATAATTTCTTTTCATCAGACATTCTTTATATTACCACAAATACAAAGTGATACAAATTCTCGATCATCGAAACTGTTTTCCAAATCAATATCAATAGATTGACTCATTAAGTCAAGCATCATCAAAAATGCTTCACGTCAGCGCTGTGTCTTTAAATCTTTTTCCCAATTTAAAACACTTTTTTCTGTTTGTAAATCTTGAAAATAGAGATAAAAATCATTACTCGATCTATTTTTTATGATATGCTGTAATCTTTCTTCTGACCATCTCAAATGCATTTTAAGATAACGAACACTTTCGTCAGAATTATTGATATACTTCCAAATATCTTTTTTTACTTCCTCATCTTGACTATTTTCACAATATGCATCAAGCACGCTAATGGTAAATCATTTCTCCTCAACAATCTTTTTACGTAAAAATGAATCAGTACTTATAAATGCTAATTCAGGTTCTGTAATGATATATTCTTCACACAATGCAATGGAATCATAAACAGTTTTATAAGTTGGATTGATCTTTTTAATTACCTCATAAAGTTCATTCAATGAGTTCCATTCTCGAACGATTACAGCATTTTTTGAATTATCTTGTACTTCTCGTAATGTATCACTCAATTCTTCGAAAACATAAAACAAACATTTTCCTTGTTGATTTATTTTATTTTCCGATTTTGAAAGCACAAAAATTGGTGTTATAAAGCATTCAGTATATTTTTCTGATAAAATCGATAATTGAGTGCAAACTTGATCTGGAATATTATTTTGAAAGAGCAAAACAAACCGTTCTGTTAAGTGATGAAATATGGGGCAATAATATTGACTCTGGTTAGAAAAATCATTATCATCATAAGAAGGAAGTGAAATATAAAAATAAAATTTATTTATTCATTCATGAATTGAGATCAATAAATTTACATAGGCTATCCATACTTCAAAAGAAACATTATATTCGTCAATTGTTTTACGAACTTTAGTTATTTCATCTTGATGTTGATTTAAACTTCATTCATCCAATAAAAGATCGTTTTGCAAAGTTAATAATTTTCCAATTAAGAGTGATGAAATTTGTACAATTTCTAAATCATGAGCACGTATTATAAGAGTGATTTCTTCCTTTGATAGTAATTCTTTGTGAGTTTCTTGCATCATAAATTAATACATAAAAATATTATTTATCATCATAACTTTCCTCATCTTCATCATTCAATCACTCTTTACCACCGTTATCCGGTTCATATCATAGATAAAAAGGATTAATTGTGTCCCAATCAAGAAAAGAATAATTGAGAGCAACTAAAAATTTGTAAAATTCGTTTATTGAAAATGTTATAATTGAATATTCATCTTGGTAGTCATTTGGATTATCATATTTAAGTTCAGTTCATCAAAATGTTATCGTTATATTTACTTTATCATCCTCAATAATCTCTCAAGCAATCACGAGACAAATTTTATTGTAGTTCATTTTATTGACATTCTTCCATTTAATTTTGTCTTGTAAAAAATTATTTAAAAAAATAATCATTTCTTTCATTTCATTATTTTTTTGTTATCATTCAAAAGTTATTAGTGCTTTTTTTCAGTCTCTATCAGGAGAAAATAATCGAAACGTGTCTATAGGTCTATTTCTTATAATCAATTCTAACTTAGAAAAAGTAAATATTGTCTTTGCTTGTTTGATGAAATAACACCATCACTCATTCTGACAAATACGTTCAAATAACTCTTCTTTATTTTGTTGAGAGACTGTTTTATCACGATATGCATCAAGAACCATTCATAATTTAGAATCAAACATTTTAGCATAATCATATTGTTCATCATCTGTTGCTCGATGAACAAATTCTGCTTGTTCCAATAATTTGTTGTTTTTGATAATTTGCAATCCATTCTTTATCGAAACGCCTGTAGGTATAATTTGTATAAATACTGAGTATAATGTTTGCAAATCTGGCACCGTATAATGAAGGATTAATTGAAAAACTTGTGGATTATTTTGCATTCCACGATCAAGCTGTACAAAAAGAGAAAAACCATAGTTAAATAAATTTTCTTGTTCTGTTTGTTTAACAATCTCATATACACATTGCACAGTAGCTGTATGAGTAGAATAAATCCAATTAAGTATTTGTTCATTGAACGGCAGAGTTCAAAATGATTGTAACAAAGTTAATAATTTATTTGGATCAGTAACCGTAAGAATTCATGGTACTTCTTGATTGTCTCAAAGTTGTATACTCCATTTCCATTTATTTTTATAAACACTATTGTGAATTATTGCATTTATCGTGGTTTCAAAACAAGCATAACTAAAAGGATACTGTTCGTAACGTTTTTTCGATTGCAGATACTCTTCCATTAAATTATTCCATTCCAATGTATCAATCGCAATACCTTCTACACATTTGAACAAAACAGTTTTTAATTCTGGAGAAATGGTTAAATACAACGGTGAGTTACACATCATATCAAGCATATTGTTTGCAAAATTTGCTGATGGTTTTTTACTTCGATAGGTAACGGGAGACAATAATTTCATAATCTTTGCAAATACTGAAAAAGAATAGATATTGTATAAATATCTAAGCGATGAAGTCAATATCATTTACCTATCTTCAGACCATTTTTTCTATGGCTGATTGTGGCATTTTTACAATGCTTGGTCTGCCATGTTGACAAACAAAAAGCTGAGGAATGACCGATTGCCCATCACGAAGTAATTGACGCATTTCAGGTAATGTGAGTGACTGTCATGCAGTAATGGACGCTTTGCATGCTTTCATACCAAGCATTTCTTCAATCATAACGGTAAATAATTGTTCTGGGGCAGATAAATCAATATCACTAAGCCGACGTTCTTGCTGTCCTCGCAAATGATTAATCAACAAATCTATATCCATCTGCCAATCAGCAAACACTTGCGGGACACTATGCACGATAATCTTTCATGGTCAAAATGATGCAACATCCATACCAATACGAGCAAAAAGTGCACTTCGCGATTCACTCTCAATTTCCTTGCTTGGTAAAGAAACAATGACCGGTTG
>CAZIUS010000069.1:0-6636 GCA_964542385.1 uncultured Candidatus Peribacteria bacterium | reverse complement strand
GTACTTCCTCAATGAGTAAGTGCTGTATCTGAGAAAGATCCAAAATGAAATGATATTGTTACTATTACTGGATCAGATAAACAAGCGGTAGGTCAAGAAGCTGCAAAAATCAAAATGTACAGACAACCAGAACCATATAAATGAAAATGAATTAGATATTTCGGTGAAGTAATTAAATTGAAAGCGGGTAAAACATGAGGTAAGAAATAAATTTAAGTATTTTTAATTTTTGTATCTGTTGATATGTTCGTGGGATCGATTCTAAAAGCAAAACAACAACGTTATGCTGCTAAAAAAAGAAGAACTAATACTATTATTAAAGCAACTGCATCTGCACCAAGATTACTTGTTATTAGATCGCTTGCACACATTAGTGCTCAAGTAATCTGAATGGACGGTATGATTATTGCTTTTGTAACCGATAAGGATATGAAAGGAACAAAAAGTGAAAAAGCGTTTGCTGTTTGAAAACAAATTGCTGAAATGACTCAAAAAAAATGAGTACAAACTGTTGTATTTGATAGAAATGGAAGAATATATCATGGTAGAGTTGCACAAGTTGCTGCTGGCGCTAGAGAGTGAGGACTACAATTCTAATTTTTTTTAATTTTCTTATAATTTATTCATGTCTAGAAGAAAAGAGAAGGTTACTGAAAAACCAAAAAAAGAGTTTGATGAAGTAATGCTTGAAGTAAGAAGAGTAACGAGAGTGACGACTGGTTGAAGACAATTGTCGTTTAGAGCTATTATTTTGGTTTGAAACAGAAAAGGAAAAATTGGTGTTGGTATCTCAAAATGAGCCGACGTTCAAATTGCTGTTAGTAAAGCTACTCATGATGCATATAAAAATGTTATTGATGTGCCACTTACTGATAGAGGAACAATTCCGTATCAAATCCAAAATAAATACAAAGGAGCACAGGTGAAATTAATTCCTGCTGCACCGGGTACTGGTTTGAAAGCATGATCTTCAGTGAGAACTGTCTTGGAACTTGTAGGATGTACAAATATTCTTTCAAAGATTATGTGAAGTCCAAATAAGTTAAATAACGCTATCGCAGCAGTAAACGCTCTTGGTTCTTTCAAGGTATGAAAATTCCCTGAACGTATTAAAAAAGCTGATGCTTCTGAATCAAACGATGAAACTGTCGCTGAAACAGCAGTATCAACTCCAAAAACTGAATCTGAAAAAGAAGTTGCTGTTGATAAAGCTGATAAAAAACCAGTAGCACCAAAGGCACAAGCACCAAAGGCACAAACTAAAAAGGCTACAGCACCAAAAACAGATGCTGCTAAACCAGCTACTCCAAAGAAAAAAGCAGAATAAATATATAATACATACTTTTAATTACTCGTTATTATAATGTTAATACACGAATTGACAACATCATCAGGATATACTAGACCAGGGAAAAGACTTGGAAGAGGTAACTGATCATGAAAAGGAAATTATTCTGGAAAATGATGTAAAGGTCAAAAAGCGAGAACTGGCGGAGGTGTTCCTACCTGGTTTGAGTGAGGTCAAACTGCATTGTATATGAGATTGCCAAAATTAAGATGATTCAAACAACCTGTTCATCTTCAATCTAAAGTACAATCAGTGACATTGGCTGTATTAGAACGTCATGCAAAAATTGTTTGAGAAGTTACGAAAGAACTTCTTGTTGCATGCGGACTAGTTCGTTCTGTTGCTCATCCAGTTAAAATACTTGCAACTGGTACTCTTACGAAAAAATTATCATTTATCGATATTGAACTTTACTCTTCAGGTGCTCGTCAAGCAATTGAAAAAGCTGGTGGAACTTGTAGCGCATAATTACTGGTTTGATCTCTTCGATCAAATTCGATTTTAACGTTTTTTGTTTGCTCATGGTATTAAATCAACTTCAACAACTTCGAGCAACAAAGTCAATTAGAACCAAGATCCTCTGGACGCTTGGTCTTTTGGGTTTGTATAGACTCTTAGTTTTTATTCCAGTCCCTTTTGCGGATGTTGCAGCTATTCAAACAGCAACAACACAATCTTGAGGTGGTTTGGAGTACTTTGCAATACTTTTAGGATGAACATTAGAAAATTTTTCTATAATAGCTGTGTGATTAATTCCTTATATTAATGCTTCGATTATTATGCAATTGTTGGGTGCAGTAGTTCCTGCGCTTGAAGAACTCCAAGAACAAGGTGAACAAGGTACACAAAAGATTCAACAATATACAAGACGATTGTCAGTGCCTTTGGCTTTTGCACAATCAATTGGTATGGTATTCTTTATGAATTATCTTCTTTGAGGTAACATAATCCCAACTGATCGAACTACACTTTTGCTAACTGCATTTGTCTTAACAACATGAAGTATGATTGTTTTGTGGATTGGTGATATGATTACTGAAAAATGAGTTAGTAACGGTACTTCATTGATTATTTTTGCATCTATTATTGCCGGAATTAGTTCTCAAGTATTTACGTATACTAGTGCTGCTGGAGGTCAATTATTGAGTGTAATTTTATTTATGCTTTTGATTGTTCTTGTTCTTATTGTATTATGTATATTTCTTGTGAAGACGAGAAAAGATATTCCTGTAGTGTATGCTAGACAATGAGCTGTTCAAGAAACAGCGAGTTTACCGATTCCGTTAAATCCAGTATGAATGATTCCTATCATTTTTGCAACTGCTTTTGCAACTTTTCCTTATTTGTTATCGCAAATTATCATTAATATGTGATCTCAGAATGCTATGATGCAAACGATTGCAAAATGGATTGAAACAAATTTTAATATCTACAGTCAACAACCTTGATTAGCAGTTATTGTTGTTTATTTCATTCTTATTATTCTCTTCACTTTTTTCTATTCTGCTATTACGTTCAATCCAGATAAAATTGCTGATACGATTCAAAAGAGATGAGGTTTCATTCCAGGTATAAGACCAGGTGAAGAAACTGCAAAATATCTCAATGGCGTTTTGATGCATCTTTGTTTTTGGGGAGGTATTGGACTATGAATTGTAGGTATTTATACATACGTGTTGAATTTGTTACCATTTATGCAGTCAGTGATTCAATCTATTGGACAAATCCCAGTTATTGTACAAGGAGCATGAGTAGTTATTATCGTATGAGTAGTACAAGAAATTACTACAAAACTTTCTAGTGAGCTATTGACCGAAAAATATGATCGTATATAAATAATAGTAATAATTGTTTAAATAAAAAAATCCTTCCTCTGGAAGGATTTTTTTTGTATTGGTCTTGTAGTTCCATCATATTTTCCTATTTTTACCAGTGGTTCTGGTCACACTATGGTGTTCGAAATCGTATATAGTGTAGAGTACTTTATTTTTAAAATTTAAAAATGAAAAAAACAATACTTGGCGTACTGATTGTGCCAGTAGTTCTTTTATCAATAACGTTTGCAACTGAAAATACAGAAATTATTGATAAAATTAATGAGGGACAACCTGAAGCGTTGACAGCAGCTGATTTGGAATTGCAATCATTTTCAAGTTGTGATGACATGTCATCAACATTAACCGATTTCGTTAAAGAAAATTTTGATTTGCGACAAGGATGACCAATGCCATATTGGAGATGAGGCTGAATGATTGATGATATGGCAGTACGTGAAGAAAGTATGGCTGATTGAGCAACTGCATGAGCTGATGCTGATAGTTCAAAATCATTAGCTCCAGCTCCTGTTGATTCTTCAAATACAGACTTTTCTACGACCAACCTCCAAATTGCTGGTGTTGATGAACCTGAGATTTTGAAAACAGATGGTGAATATCTCTATTATTATAATCAAAGATTACAAAAAATACTTATTGTTCGTGGACCATTAAATATTGCGCAAAGTACTTTGTCTCTCGCAAATACACAAGTGGTCGCGACTATAGCTGTTCCAAATTTATTCTCAAATGTGCAACTCTTTTTGCGTGAAGAACAATTAGTAATTGTAACACAAAGACGAAGTGATCAACCAATGAAAAGAGGATGATTAGATACGTCTAGTAAAACAAATGTTATCGTTTATGATATTATCGATCCTGAAACACCAAAACTCATGAAATTTGCTGATCTTGACGGATGGTATCAAGATGCTAGAGTAGTAAATGATACGTTATATGTTGTTTCACAACTATGAATCAATCGATGATGGTATGGTCAAGAATTTGCTACAGCAGATGCGGTACAAGTAAATGCAGAAGAACTTTTGCCTCGTGTCATTGATATCGCTTATACAAAAGATGCTGATCAAAAAAATCTTACCGTTGCCGGGAAAACTTATCCATATCATGTGAGTAAAAAGGTGGCATGATGTGATGAAACATTATTTGTCCTTCCTTCAAAGAAATCTATACAAGAATATGGTCTTTCGCCACAGTTTACAATTCTCAGAGCAATTGATCTCAATGATCAAGAAGCTGAAGTAGGAACTACGGCTCTTTTCTGAAGTACACAAACAATACATCTCAACGCTCAGTCTGCTTATTTAGCAAATAGTTTTTGGGCACCGAGTAATTCACGTTGTCCTGTAGGAGCTATGTGTATTCGAGCATGATGAGGTGAACAACAAACTTTATTGCACAAAATTACGTTAGCATGAAAAAAGATGAGTTATGTTAATAGTGCATTATTGCCATGAAGTCCATTAACACAATGGTCTATGGACGAAGATAAGGATTGAAATTTCCGTATTTTAACGACGACACGACAACCACAACAAGCTACTCATTTAATTACCTTAGATAAACAACTCAATAAACTTGGTTCATTACTCAACATAGAACCAGGAGAACAATTTAAAGCATCAAGATTTATGGGCGATAAGCTCTATCTCGTAACGTTTGAACAAATCGATCCGTTGTTTGTGGTTGATTTGGCTTCAGTATCTACGCCAAAAATAATCGGTGAATTAAAAATTCCTGGATATAGCACATACTTGCATCCATGGGCTCCAGAAGCAAATGGTGTTCAACGACTTCTATGATTGGGATATGATACAGCAACTAATCAACGATGAGGTACTCAAAATGCTTGAATTAAACTTGATTTATATAAAATTGATTATACAAAAAAAGATGCAGAAGGCAATATTGCAGTCACACAAGAACAAACAACAACATTTGGTGGTAAGGGATCTGAAACAGAAGCATTACAGAATCCTCGCTTATTTGTCTGGAATCCTCTTACTAAACAAGTAGTTTTACCAATGGTATTACAAGATAGTTCATCTGGTAAACAATGTACCACAACGTATGATGAAAAATGAAATGTAACTGGTGAACAGTGTTGGGATAGTGAAATCTATAAAACAACATTTGCATGAATGAAAGCAATTGAAATAACACCAACAGGAACAAAACAAATTGCTTCATATGACTATACTGATCGTTTAAAAGAAGATAAACAAACATATGATTCTTATCAATGACAGATTCGACCACGACAATTAAGTAATTTACAATTTAGAGCTTGATACCTTGGCGATGCGTTATATGTAATTAACAATCTTTTTATGCATGTTGTTATTCCTGGAAAAGCAGATCAAGAAGTATTTGTGGATTTACAATAGAAACTAGATTCCAGATTCAAGACTCCAGACAAACTTTGATACGAGATGAAAATTTATTAATCATATAAAAATTTCTTTTATTTGTTCTTATCCAATGAAAAAATTTCTTTTAAGTATTGCACTACTCAGTGTATTTGGTGGTATGACATTCGCGTATGAACAAGAGTTTATTGATGCACACAAATGGATGTATGTAAACGAAATGACTAAATTTGCTAATATTACTGAATTTCAGCCAGATTCTTATGTAACAAGAGAACAAGCTGCAAAGTTTTTTGTAGCATTTGATCGTGTCGTTATGGGACGTGATGCAGAAACGTTAATGTATTGTGTTTATAGTGATGAAGCGACTTTTGATGCAACACTTGCGTGATCTATTCAATCTGCGTGTAATAGAAATCTCATGCGTGGTTCAAACGATGTGTTTGGTGCAACAGAATACCTTACCAAAGCACAAGCACTCACGATTCTTATTAGATCAATACAATCAGAAAAATTGGACGAAACTGGTACACCTCGATGGAAAAACTATTTTGTTGCAGCACAGGAAGCTAAATTAACAAAAGAAACTAAAGTGTATGCTGTTGATAAACCATTAACCAGATATGAACTTGCATTATTGCTTTGGAGAGTACAAAATCCATTACCAGAAGTACAAGATGAAATGAGTACTATTATTTGAGTATTACAAGAGTTGTGATTACAGGAGGAGTAGGCATTAGTGTAGATGCCGTCATTGGGAGATTACAGAGTGGTGTTGCAATGCATAGGCTCACGTGCTTACTCGTTATCGGACTCCAAATTTATGAAGTCTTACGAATTAATACTCACGTTTTGTGTGGCTCCTGCTGTCGCTTTTATGGGGGACCAAGCTCCACATAAATTTCTCGTCTCGATAACTCGTTTCGCTTACGCTCGAGTACTGCACTTAATTTTTATTGTTTCTCTTACTATGCGTTTGTTTGGATTATTGTTTATTACACTGATAGGATTTTTGTCTTTTGGTGTTTTTGCAAATACGTGAGAAACCATAGTTGAAGAATCACCAATAGATACAATGATCGAA
>CAZIUS010000068.1:3932-6699 GCA_964542385.1 uncultured Candidatus Peribacteria bacterium | reverse complement strand
CTAAACAAATGTTCAAACACTCAGACAATGTCTTTGCCATTATCAGAGACAGGAAAAATACGACCATCTTCTTCTTGTTTTAATGGTACTCCATGTGCTTCAAACCAACGTTTAATAGCTCTAGGTCAAAACTGTTCAAGTGCCGGTTTGATAAAAGTAGCTCATCTCGGATATTTTGGTAATAATTCTTGCATTTTAAAAAAACCTGTAGTCACGTTACAACGTCATCCTCAAGAAATAATTACTTTTGCTCATAGTTTACTATTTTTTTCAAAAAGATGAATCTGTACATCGACTAGATCAGTACGTTCAAGTAATGTTGCAGCAGTCATTAATCCTGCTGCTCCTCATCATATTATTGCAATTTTATGCATACTCAAGAATGAATCAAAAACTCAGCCTAAAGATATTAGTGAACATTACAATTTGAAATTCTTGTTTTTCATACAATTTTCTTTATTCTTCTCTTAAATTTTAAATTTTGAATTTTGAATTTTGATTCTTGAACTCTTAAACCTTTTAACCTTTTAACTCTCGTGATGCTTCATATCATTTGTATTTCAGATTCTCATAAACAGTTTTCCACAGCAGTTGATGAATATACAAAAAGACTGGCTAAATCAGTAACTATTACAACAGTAAAGCCTTCACGTAAAGATGATCCAACTAGTGTTATTAGAGAAGAAACAGCTATGCTCATTGAAAAGATTACCAAACTTCCCAAGCCGCGAATTCTTCTTGAAAAAGACGGGCAACAATTACCATCAGAACAACTTGCTGCAATGATTCAAAAAACAGATTATTCTGGAACGTTTATTATCTGATGACCATTTGGTGTAGATGTTACACTACTTGAGCCTTATGTCACACAAATACTCTCACGATGAAAACAAACCATGCCTCATGGATTAGCGCTTGTTGTCTTATTGGAACAAATACGAAGAGCAAAATGTATTAATGAATGAAGAACATATCACTATTAAGCGAAAAGTCAATCGAAAACTTTGCATTATTATTTCATTTACCATATACTTAATTTATATAGTAAATTCAAAATGAATTTACTACGTAGAAAATTACCGAATCCAATACTGAACTACAGTTCCAAACGATCCATAGTCCTATATCTTTCTGTAATTTTCTATATGATTTTTTAAATATTTCTGAAACAAATGTTTGACCTTACAGATCTTACCAATGCGGTAAAAAAAACTACTAAAAAGGCGACAGATCTTACTATGAAACCAGTACAGTTTGTTGCTGCTCCCTTGGTTGATATGCATAATAAACTCAGAAAATCAGTCTTTTGACCTGATTTGGTGTTTCTAACAGAAGTTCAAGAAAAAGAACAATATGCAATTCTTATGGAAGCATTTGGTCATCATTGTGATGCAATAAAACTGCAATTGCAAAAAGATAAACTTCCTGCGAAAAAAAATGATGCATTTATACATGCTATTAAACTTATCTGAGCAGCCCATGAATCTATTATACAACCTCAGGCAAAAATTGAAGCGATGCAAAATCTCTTTGATGAACTCAGATCATTATGTAAAGAATATATTCCAACTGTTTTAAAAGAAGAAACATTTTCTTCGCCAAAAAAAATCACCACTACTGAAGATGAATTTAAAATTATAGCAAAAGCAATAAATACGTCAAAAACATTTTTACAGTATTGTTCTTCAGAAATTGAAGATAACAGCTCACAAATTGCTTGTAATAGTTTACCTGCAAACGAATCTGTTCAAGAAGCAATCGTTAATACACAAAAAAAACTTCCTGAAACACAAAAAATATATCAAGACACTCTCTTTGCAACACAAAAAGTGGTTCATGAAGGATACTCTATTATACATACTATAGAACAATCTGCAGCTCATTTAAGAGTATACACAAATAATGAAAAATCACTTTTTGGTCCAGAAAAAACGAAAGCAAAAAAATTATATGATGGTGAATTAGAAAAAATCAAAAAAGTTATTAATCACGATTTCATCAATTGGAAGAAAAGTATTGAAAATACAGTGAAAAAAACACAAAAAACGCAACAAGATCTTTTCGCAATAATTCCTACGCTTGATAGTATTCAAAACAAATGGATTGCTCTGTATACCAAACAATTAAAAGAATATGAAAAACAATGAATGACTGTGAAAAAACAATTTTCTTCTTATAGCTCTTCACTAAACAAAGCACTCCAACAAGAGCAAAATAAATTAAAAAGTAGTTATTCATTTATGGAAAAAAGATTGGTCATTCCATATGATCAACAAGAAATAATTGCTGAATGTGCTCATGAAATCATAAAACAACACAATATCGTTCATATGCACTATCATGATAGTGCGCATCATGTTTGGCATAGTAGCTTAATGAGTGAAATGCCAGTGGTCTTATCTTGATTAGCATTAAACCAAAGAAAATGATATCTTATGGAGAAACTAACCTTACATAGGCAACAATTATTTCATGCAAAATTAATGAAACGTTTACGAAAATGAATTATTAATGAAGTACAATCATATGAAAATATTATTGATGATCATAAAATCTATGCCAAAGAAACCATCACGCCAGTACTGCAATATTTACGCGATCTCACAAACAAGCTTCAAGATGAACTTAAGTGAGTTGATTTACAGATCACTCAAGATAATACAACCATAGAAACCATAAAAACACAAATATGGGATTCAATTACCGTAGATCGTTTGATAAGTTTTAAACGTTCTTGGCATAATGATCTTTTGTGGGCAACAATTGC
>CAZIUS010000068.1:0-3922 GCA_964542385.1 uncultured Candidatus Peribacteria bacterium | reverse complement strand
GCTCATAAAAAACAACTCAATGATGAGTTAGGAATTCATCAAAAAGAAATTAAAACCGTACAAACAATCACTAAAGATATTGAAAAAAGACATCGTATCGATGTTACCGCTTTCCATGAACATAAAAAAACGGTGCAAATTATAAAAACAAAAGAACAAAAAGAAAAATTGGAACTCTTAAAAAAACAAATAGCAAATCAAGAAAAAACAATACATCATTTGCATGAAACTATACTTCTCATCAATACTCATATACAAGAACTTGATTCATTGATTAATAAATATTGAACATTTGCAAAAAATCATGAAGGCAATGCGCAAGCAACCAAAAAAAGAATGAGTGATCTTGCAAAAAAATTAAGCAAATCACCATTACAAGACTTTATTGATTGTACAAATTCGTGTAGTAGTGCTCTATGAGCGTAGGTTTTATAATTATTTCAACCATGATGATATGATCTTCAGATTTTTATACAGAAACAAATAGTAATTCAGATCGATTTATTACATTATGATATGAAAATACATGTAAAGAAATAGCGCAATCACTGCATATGCTCTTACAAAATGATGAAATTTGGGAAAATTTCCCACAATAAGTTTTAATTTCTCAGTTTCTCTATGGCAATTACATTAAATGATATCTTATGATTACTAGAAAATATACCATCACTTTCAGATGTGCATTTATGTGTATGATCTAAAATAAGTTATAGAAATGTTGGTGAAATTAAATACATTGATGACAAAGAAGTGTTGACGCAAGAAGATATGGAATGAATTATGAAAGAATTGTTACAAAAGTATCCGAATTGATACGAAAAATATTTGCAAAATAGAGAAATGGACATCAACTATTATTCAGCAACTGGGGCACCGTATAGAGTTAACACCTTTTTTAAACTCAATAAAATGGCTGCTGCTATGAGAAGAATAGCATACAAACCAATTTCACTTGAAAATTTAATTTATGATGATGTTGCTGATTCTATTAAAACAAACATTTTAAATCAAAAGAATGGATTGTTTTTAGTGACTTGACCTACAGGTTCATGAAAAACAACGTCGCTCATTTCAATGATAGAATATTTGAATCTTAAAAGAAAAGAACACATCATTACTATTGAAGACCCAATCGAATTTATTTTTGAACAAAAAAATTGTTTAATCTCTCAAAGAGAACTATGATCTGACACATTAAGTTATTGAAATGCGATGAGAAGTGCGATGCGTGAAGATCCGGATATTATTTTCGTTTGAGAAATACGTGATCCTGAAACAGCAGAAGCTGCATTAAATCTCGCTGAAACGGGACATCTTGTTTTTAGTACATTGCATACAAAAACTGCTGCATCAACTGTTTATAGATTGATTTCACTCTTTCCGTCAGAAATTCAAGATAGTATTAAAGATAGAATTGCACAAAGTTTACTTGGTGTACAATCACAATACCTTTTACAAACAAAAGATTGAAAATCGAGAGTTGGTTTATATGAATTTATGGTCAATTCTACTGCGGTAAGAAATGATATTCGTAAAAATGCCTGAAGACAAATAGATGCAATTATTGAAACATCTCGTCAATTAGGCATGATTTCTCATTTAGAATATGCAAAAAGACTGATAGCAGACTGAAGGATTGACAAAAGCGTTGTTGATTGGCTTTTATAAGAATTATTCTTTTCCTTGCAATCACGTTCAATTTCCCTATATACACGCCCATTGGTTCGTACCAAAATGAATCATGGGCTTGTAGCTCAATTGGTTAGAGCAGGGGCCTCTTAAGCCCAAGGTTTCGGGTTCGATCCCCGACAAGCCTAAAAAAAATCGTAACAATGTTGCGATTTTTTTATTTTTAGAAAAATTTAATCTTTTACAAGTACCTGCACACGAACCGTTCTTGATTGGTTATTACTTCATGGTGGCATCATAAGTTCGTATGCCGCATTACTTGAAAATGGTGTTTCAAAGGTTCGTTCACTAGACATATCTCCTTGTACACTGATAATTTCTCGTTTAGGTGGAAAATAGATATTTCCTCTTGTTCACCATTCATGATCAAGTCACAAAATATGTTCCTCTCTTTGTCATAATGCAAGATTGTACGTATTGTTGAGTGTTCTAATAAATGCATGATATGCTTCAGGCACCGTTAGTGTATACGAAATCACAAATGTATGTAAATTATCAGGTGATAAAGAAGGTAGATTAACAATATCATTATCCCACGAACCGATTTCTTGACCAAGCGTATCAAGAAGGATAATTTTTTTGGTTACAAATCTATCAATTTTATTAAAAATTATATTACTATCTCGGAAATACGCGTGTCATGATTCAAATCTTGTTGTCAATCCACTTTCACGAAGTCGTGAGTGCATTCATCATGAAATATTTTCCAAATAGATATTTATATATCTTTCAGTGATCAATTGTGGTGATTTTTGTAAAAGCGCTTGCAGTAATTCAGTTTTATGTGAATTTACAAAAGCTTTTACTCATCACTCATAGGCTTCTTTTTTTCATCGACGTTCTTCTCATTCACGCAAGTTAACAGTGGCATTGAGATATTGTCGAAGCCATAATTGTTCACGAATTTCTGGCATTAATTGTTCGAGCATATCAGTTCTGAGAAACAGTACTCCTCTCACACGTTTTCAAGGATATGATTTTTCATACAATGTTTTGATATTCGCTCAATCATGATACGTAAATCAAATTTTATTTGCTCAGACAAAATAAATATCACGTTCAGGCATAAACTGTTCCAACCAAACTGGTCAAACAATTTTCGTATCTGGTCTGTTCCACTCAGGATGATAACTATCATGTAATTCTAGTGTTTTTATACGTCAGCGATCAAGGGTAACAACAGCAAAGGATCAAAAAAATCATCAGTTCGGTCTTTTTTCTGCACTATTTTGAAGCACAATAAGATACGTCTGTGGTGATTCCATTCAAACTAATGAGTTTATATCTTCTGCAAAGCGTGCAAGTCCAGCAATTAGTGTATATTGTTCCGGAAGAAAATATGCAAATACTGAAATCAGTCATTTCTTTTCTTTCGTAAACGGCATATATATTTGTTCAATGACGTTGTTTCAAGAAGTATTTTTTCATTGAATGAGATTATTGGCCAAACTAACACTCTTGCTTATTTGTTGATCGAAAGGATATGCTATAAGCATAAAACGGCTAATATTTCCACTAGAAAAGAATTGAGCAAAACGCACAATTATAATGATAAAAAAAATGATCAAACCACTTATTAATAAAGTTTTTCGGTTCATTGTTTTATCCTGAATTGGTATTTGCTTTCGTCAAAACATGCAGTTACAAACAATTGAAAGTTAAATTTTTTCAGCAGAAGCAATAGTATCTTCTCATTTTTCTTCTGTCCCTTCGTCTAAATTTGCAGCGCAAAATGGACAAAAGAAATATCACAATGCCACTTGCTTTCAACAAGTAGGACAAGCATTTTTTAATTTTTCACCACAAAAGACACAAAATGTATGTTCATATAAATTGGGGCCATCACATTGCGTACAAATTATATTTTGTGCATTCATTAAATCCTTAATTTCTTCTTGCTCATCTAGTAACTCGTAACGAGGCAATGGTCTGAGTAAAAAATAAACAGGAAGTCAAAGAATGGGTGTTAACAAGACGATGACAAAAAGCGATAAAATTTGCATTCCCAAATGTTTTGTCCTTCGCGAAATATCTTTTGCGACTCGTAATAAGGTAAAAATCCGAAAAAAGATAAACAAACCTAATACTAAATACCATAGAGTTGTTGCATTTGCTCAAGAAATCATGGAGAAAAAGAAAGTAAAAAAGTCGAATCTTTGATTCGATTTTTTCGTTTACTTGTCCCTTTAGGGGTGAATGGCATCGTAACAAAAGTCAGCATTCAAAACGT
>CAZIUS010000067.1:4452-6728 GCA_964542385.1 uncultured Candidatus Peribacteria bacterium | reverse complement strand
GATAACTCAGACTATCACATGCATACGAGTAGTTTTTCTGATGGAATACAAACATGGGATGAATTAGTAAAATTTGCTTGAGAAATATGACTTGAAGAAATTGCTATCACTGATCATTCACAAGCATATATAGAGAAGATTAGGATAAATCATTCCATGTATGTATGAGCAACTGCAAGATGGAGTTTACGTACACGAAAAAATGTTTATAATGATGTTCGTGTTATTGTGTGAGTAGAAGCAGATATTTTGGATGAAGAAGGAAATTGTTGTTTTGCCATTCAATGAAAACAATCAGATTTTGTGGTTTTATCAGCGCATCGTGATATGTATGCATGAAATCCTGAAACAATTACTGATGCAACAATCAAAGCGATTGAAAGGTTTCATGATCAGATTGATTGTATTTGACATCCTTGTAACAATGCTGATTTTGGTCAATGGTATGATATAAAAAAATTAGCACAAGTGGCAAATTATTATAAAATTCCTTTGGAATGTAATGCAAAAAATCTGATGAAATGAAAAACAAATCTAGATAAATTGCATCTCCTTTTAGAAAAAGCTGATCGTCTCTATTTAAATAGCGATGCACATAATGCTTATGAACTCAAAGAATCGAGAATTTATGCCAAAAACTTCTTGATTGAACACTGATATATTTTGCCAAAAGAACACTATGAAAAATAACATTCTCATTCTTGAAAATATCCGTAGTGCATACAATACCTGAGTGATGTTGCGTACGTGTGATTGACTCGGACGGAAGGCTGTGCTTTCTGGTTTTACGCCACGTCCAGAAGAGGATGAAAAGGTAGCGAAAACAGCGCTTGGTGCTGAAAAAGAAGTCGTGCTTGGTTCGTTTTGGTCTACTCGTGAAGCGCTTGATTGGGTTCGTCAAAAAGGCTATGTGCTCGTAGCAGCAGAAAAAACGCCCGATGCACAAGATGTTCGTGACGCGTGTTTTTTTGATAAACCTGTTGCTTTGGTAATGGGTAATGAAAATACATGAGTGTTACAAGAGACATTGGGATTGGTAGATTATATCGTCCATATTCCTATGCAATGAATGAAAGAATCATTGAATGTCGCAGAAGCAGCCGCTATTTTGATGTGGGAGATTTGAAAAAGCATAAAGCATAAAAGTATTTATTAAGGAACCTCAAATATTATAATTCTCACGTGAGTTTATAAATTCCATTAATTTTAATACTTTTCGTGAGTTTTTCAGAGTTTCCTTACTATTGATTTTGTACTAAATCAAAAATTTTTCACAATCTTTGTTGAATTACATTTCAACATAGTATATATGATTTTCATTTAGATGAACTAGTATGGATTCAAAATAATTTTTCACATAAAAAAACAGGAGATCATGATTGTCAGTTTAGTTTTTCATTATTTTGATAATCTTCATGACTTCAATAAAATTTTCATTCATAATATGGTATTGCGTTGCTATTATTTTTATAACTTGTTTGTGTAAATTCTAGTGTTCAATCTGTTAAATAAATTGAATTTGAAATCCATTTAGGTTGAAAACTTATACTTCAGGATCTCAAATTTATTTTTGATTCTTTTATATTTGTATTTCTAATTGCAAATGACAAAGAATGATGATTTCAAATTATTGATTGTATATTTATAGGTTTAATTGATTCTATTGTATTTTCTGCTATTATAAATCATAAATCTTCATTAATATTTTTTGATCTATATGATCTTACATAAGGTATTGATTCAAATTGTAAATCTTTTTGAAATAGAGCAGTTGGATTAATGATATCTACAAATTTCTGACGCATTATATTGAAGATTCATTGAGGTGGATTATACACTTTGCGAGTTAAGTACATTTTTTCTCAATTATTTGGCAAACAATGAGCAGCAGTTGCAATAATTAATGCATTTCTTGTTTTTCACACAACAACACCCATAGACTGACTTAGTATCCTGTTATTTAAGTTTTCGATAAAAATGATTGGATTGGTTGGACTAATGCTCCATTGATAATTTTCATAACAGATATCTTGAAATTGTTGATATTGTTCGACTGGTATATTTTTGGGTTTATAAAAATGCATTAGCTTTGATTATCTTGAATAAATAGAAATACTAATAAACATTTAATTATACAAGTCAATAGTAATCTATTTTTTTACAAAAAAACGATATAAGGAAATACCTTATACCGCCCTTGATGAGGGCGGCAGGAACTTTTATATAAGCTCCATAGCAATTCCTGAAGTGACACCAGAGATTGTTATGGAATTTTT
>CAZIUS010000067.1:0-4442 GCA_964542385.1 uncultured Candidatus Peribacteria bacterium | reverse complement strand
AATTTTTAAGAAAGTACCGCCCTCATCGATTTATTGGGTTCGAGTTCCTTGTTAGGATCTCTGAACGGAAATGCCGTACCATCGGTTACCCTCAGAAGGCTAGGTAGAGATACTCTTAAACCGATCCTTGAGTTCATGATGATGATTATAGTGTACATAAAGTATCGTAATATAGCAAACTATCTATTAGACAAATAGTATATTTATGTATAATTTATTGACTAAATATTAATTATATATTTTATATACTATTTCTGATATATATTGTATAGCACTTCAGTTGTATTCTTTTAAAAATTCGATACATTTTTTTTGTGATTTATTAAAAAATGAGTATACTGTATAAAACTAATTTAGTTTAATGATTATATGATTTGAATTCGAATTTTATTAGTATTTTTACTTGTTCTAGGATGACGAATAGCACGACGTTTGCTTAATTTTAGGTTAACGAAAAAACAATATCTCAATTATGCCGAACAGATGCGTTTTTTACAAATTAAAATGCCTCGTAATGATTCAGATATGGATAAAAGTAATGATGCAATTCAGTGAATGAAACAAAATATTGAAGTAATGACACAAATTTACAAAAGTTTTTATGCAATAGTGCAGGATGATCGACGCGCAACACGTTTTGGTCAGCCAGTAATTTCTTGTGAACTCTTGGTTGAAAAAGAATTGATCAAGTTTTATCTTGGTGTCCCTGAAGAGTTTATTGAAACGTTTGAAAAATTGATTTCTTCATTTTTTCCTGGGGCGGTCATTGATGCGGTGACGCAACCTACTTTTTTTGATGCATGAAAATATGCACAGTGATGAGTTTTTACGTTGACCAAAGATTCTGCATTACCGATTAGACAATATGATTATTTTGAAGTAGATCCGATGGATAGTGTCTTGGCCGCCTACGCTAGAGTAGATACGGATGAAAAACTTGCTTTACAAATTTTGGTATCGCCTTTGTCAGAGTGATGGCAAAAAACAATGAGAGCAAAAGTTGAAGCGGTTAAAGAATGAAAAAAAGGTTTTTTTGATTTTTTGAAAAATTTATTACCAAAAAAAGAAGAAAAAAACGATGATCATCAATCAAAAGAGTATTCATCTCAACAAATTGGTGATATTGAAAAAAAGTCTGAAGATGAATGATTTAATGTTGTAATCAGAAGTGTTGCTATTTCACCATATCCACAAAAACCAGCTAAAATGCTTGAAGACTTATCGAGATCATTTAGTCAATATAATTACATTGGATTGAATTCATTTTCATTTAAACAAGATCAATCATTAGATTTGTTTTTAAAAACGTTTGCTTTAAGATCTTTATTTCCTTTACAAACAAATCGAAAAGACATCTTTTTCCCATCAGAAAAAGCGATATTAAATATCAAAGAATTAGCTAGTATCTATCATTTTCCCCATAGTAGAACAAATAGAAACCCACGCCTTGTACGACAAAAATTTAAAATTATCCCTGCGCCAGATGATCTTTCCAAAGAATGAATTTTGTTATGACATAATTTGTATTGATGAGTAAAAAAGGAGATAAGACTTGGTTTTATGGATAGATTTAGACATTTTTATATTATTTGACAAACGGGAACGTGAAAATCAACTATTTTGCGTACGATGATGAACCAAGATATGGCTGCATGAAATGGTTTTACACTGATTGATCCACATGGAGATCTTGCAGAATGATGTTTGGAATATTTTCCAAAAGAACGTATAGACGATCTCATCTATCGAGATGCGTGAAATGATGAGTTGCCATTTGGTTTTAATTTTTTGAAAGCAGATAACGAAAGGGAAATGGATCTCGTTACCAATGATGCGGTAGACATGTTTGTCCAATTATTTGGTCATGAAATTTTTGGTCCTCGTATCCAAGATTACTTTAGAAATGCTGTCTTACTCCTTATGGAACAACCAGAATGAGGTACACTAGTTGAAATTGTGAGATTGTTTACTGATCCAGCATTTCAAAAAGTAAAACTCGCGAACGTTAAAAACCCTGTCGTACGTGGTTGGTGGGAAAAGACGTATGGAGCAATGGGTGACAGAGAAAAAGGGGAAATGATTCCTTATTTTCAAGCAAAATTTGGTGCGTTCACGACAACGCCATTACTGAGAAATATTATCGGACAGCCACAGTCGTCATTTGAAATTTCTGATATTATGGATAAAGGAAAATTCCTGATTATGAATCTGTCAAAAGGTAAAATGGGTGATATTAATGCAAATCTGCTCGGTATGATGATTGTTTCGCAAATTAGACTTGCAGCGTTTCGTAGAGCATTCATAGAAGAAAAAGATAGAGTTCCTCATTTTCTGTATATCGACGAGTTCCAAAACTTTATTACGCCTTCTATCGAAAGTATTTTATCAGAAGCTAGAAAGTATCGTCTTGGGATTGTGATTGCGCATCAGTATCTCGAGCAGTTGTGAAAACCATGACTTGGTGGTAATACTGATTTGAAAGCACCGATTTTTGGTAACGTTGGTAATATGATGTGTTATCGTATCTGAGTAAACGATACACAAGATATGGAACAGCAGTTTGCACCAAAATTCTCATGATCTGATTTATTGAGTCTCGATAAGTTTAAAGGAGTGATTAAAATGTCAGTCGATATGCAACCTACTGCAGCATTTAGTATCAATGTAAAACTTCCTTGGGAAGATCCTGCCTTAAATACGCATGAAAAAAGCGAAATTATCAAACAAATTAGTGCATTAAAATATGGTCGTAAAAGAGATCTTGTCGAAAAAGAAATTTATTTCCGTGTTGGTGCGTAAAAATATCATTTTTTTGTATTCTTGCAAGGTTCTTTTTTGTTTCCATGTTGTAAATTACCTATCATTCTCTATAGTACAATTTATTCTAAATGTATTTATTGTATTTTTTGTAATGTCATTTTCAAAGAAAAAATTGTGAGTATGGTGATGATTCGATTGGAAAAAGCGATTACATCCGACACGTTTGGCATTTTGAAGCGCGATTCTTGCTTGTTTGATTTTGATTTTTCTGATTGCAAAACAAGTTGCATGATTTACAGGACATACGATAGAACGTTTTGCGTGAAGCGCAATAAAACTCGTTACCCAACAAGTTGGTGCTCCTATGCAAATGGACGAATTCTGACACGTTAATGTTTTGATCGTATGATATGCTTGAAAAAACTACCGTGGGGGATTTCTTACTGATACACTTATGCTTGCCTCATTCAATCCTGAAGCATGAACGGTATCTTTTATTAGTATTCCAAGAGATTTATATGTTGCTTATTGACGTGGTGCAACATCAAGAATAAATAGTTTGTACCGATCAATGTATCTAGATGGAAAAGAGGATCATGAACTTGGTATTAGTTCTTTGTTGGATAAGGTGTCTGAAATAACGTGAGTGCCCACGCATTACTACGCGATGGTTGACTTTGATAATTTTGTGGAATTTGTAGATGAGTTGTGATGAGTCACCGTAGATGTGAAAGAACCATTATATGATGATCAATTTCCATGACAAAATGATTCGTATACCGTTTTTCAAGTATGAGTTGGAGAACAACAATTTGATGGTGCAACGGCGTTGAAGTTTGCAAGATCAAGAAAATCAACATCAGATTTTTCTCGTTCATTTAGACAACAACAAATCATCTCTGCTATTGTGGAACAACTAAAAAATTCTGTCTCAGTAACAAACTTATGAGCGATGAAACAACTCTATACAAAATGAATGAGCTTGTTTAGAACAAATATTGGCGTAGAAAATATGATTTGGTTATCTCAATTCACCGAAAAACAACCACAATTTTTCTCGTTTGTTTTTGAGTCTGATTGCAATACATCATCATACACACTGACAAAACCATGATGTGTCCTACAGTATGGTAATAGAGCAGCATTTGGTGGACAATCCGTCGTTATTCCTGACTGAGCGAAGCCAAGTAATCTAAGTTATTATGTCAAAACAAAAGATGTCGCGCATCGATTAGTTTATCGTCAAGACGTTCTTCAAGAACAAACACCAATTGTCATAAAAAATTGAATTGACAAAACATTAGCAAAAACATGAGGATATAAAACTACCTGAATAGCAGAGGAAATTGCTGTAGAACTTGTTTTGAGATGATTTCAAGTGCAAGATGTAAACAATGCAGAAACACCACTTGAAAAAACTACCTTATATGTTTCAAATAAGACAAAATTTGCAAAAACAATAGAAGCTCTTGCGGCTTTTGTTCCCTACGTAGAAGTAATCGAATCAGTAGAATTTGGCGAATGAGCAACAGTGGTCTTATGAAATGATTGGTTAAAGAGGATGTAAATCTGCGCTATAAATTTACTTCGGTGTACTATTATTACGTCATCCTGAGACGATAGTCGAAGGATCCATAAATAACATTATATATTTTTTCTTCCATACTTTTTTCCTTGATGAA
>CAZIUS010000066.1:0-6747 GCA_964542385.1 uncultured Candidatus Peribacteria bacterium | reverse complement strand
GAGTTTTTCTGTGCAGCAAGTGCCATAAATGGTAATGGGAGTTTTGGATCACAATGATAGCCAGCAGGATAAAGAGTATGAGGAATGACGTAACCAATCATTCCATAGTTCATACATTCTTCAAATCACTTAGGAAGAGTATCCAAAATTATTTTCCTCACGCGAGACAACGGTTCTTTTTGCACTTCTGGCACGTGAGCACAATACTCATCGACGGTGGTAGCTTTTGATTGCATAGATATAAAAAAATGAATATAGAAAATTTATTTTAAATTTTCTACGTAGTAAATTACCAAATCCAATTCTAAAGTACAGTTTCAATCGATTCATTACACCTCTCTATTCGTAATTTACTATATACATCACTGTATATCCATCTTTTTTCCAATTCATAGTGAAAATTTACAGCATACTATCAATAACTGCAAGTACTTCGAGAATAAGTTGATATTTTTTTAATTCTGGAGAATTTTCTACAAATAATGATACTGCAAGTGTGTATTGTATATCAGCTTTTTTCTTTGCAATCGTTGCAATTAATTTATCTTTTGCAGCTTGCACTGTTTCTTCGGTAAATTTGTTTAACCATTTATTCACGACGTTTTTTATGATAAGTTCATGCGATGATTGGAGTATTACAAAATTATGTTCAAGACATTTAGCTCTGTTTAATGTAAAACATGCCATTTTTGTACATCCACCGATCACACCATCACTCACCATACAAGTATTACAACCATCATACCAACTCGTACAGGTAGCGTCAATATCTGAAGGAACGGTGTCTACAGTAGTACATTCTCCAGCGTAGTCTTGTGCAACTCCTGCACATCACAAAGAACAAGCGTTACCATAAGTCTTTCCGTCAACACCACAAACTGGATCATATTGCATAGTACATATACAATCTGCTTTTGGCGCTGGAGGAATAAATTCACTTGCTACAATATATGGACATGGACCGCAAAGTCCTGATGCGATCGTTTTAGCGTCTTCAGTAAGGACTATGTATTCTTGACCTGCTTTCAGGTCTGCACAACTTCCTCATCGAGTACAATGCAATGCGTCCACAGTGTGTGTCAAGGTAAGCGTTGAAGAAACATCACCTTTTAATTCTTCTTGTACAGAAAAAGTAAATGCATGTGTTCATAAGTTACTAGTATCTTTACCAAGATCAGTACAATACTGTGCATCTTTGGTGTCTGCTGTAAATTTAACCTCAGTAACAACACCACGAAAAGCGATACTCGCGTCAGCATACATAGTATCAAAAGTAGGCAATGGAGTCATACATTTCAGTGCAGAAACTGGTCCTTGTACAAAAAACAAAGCAGCAATCATTCATAAGAAAATAGTTTTTTTCATAGTAAACAAACAAAATAAAATTGTAGTGTATACTCTATACATATATATACGAAAAAACGATCTTCATCGTGACAAACTGATACAGACAAATAACTTTATTGTGGTTTTTTAAGATGCATAGATGGTTCAGGTTTTGGTGTATGTAAATCTGCCATTGGCTCATCTCGTTTTTCAGCAATCTTTTCCACAAGTTTCTCCTCTGTAAAATTCCCGGTTGCATACAGATACACTCCTCCAAGACAAAGAACAACAATAGTAATAAACAACGGTCTTACCAACGATGGCGGTATTGCATTAAAATTCATAAAGATGAGCTGTGCAACGAGTGAAAACAAGGTAAACCGTAGCATTTTTTTTCAAAACATGCTATCAAATAGAGATGAAGTAAAAGCTCAGATTTCTAAAATTTTGTGATAAAACGATTGAGCTCAATACAAAAGAATTACTCTACAGGAGAATCATTATTTTGCATTACTTGTAATGTATTTTCTTCTCAATTTTCATTATTATTTTCTTGCATTTCAATTTCTGATGGTTGGTTAGATTCGTCTGATAGAAGGATATTTTCTTTACTTCATACTTCATTTTCCTCTTCTTGTTTATACTCTTCATGTCATTGAACTATAAGTAAATCTTCTTCATTTTTTCTCTCATCTCAAGGTAAATTCTGAACTGTTTCGTCTTCCTGTTGATCTAACTGTTCAATCTCAGAATCTATTCATTGAATTGGACATAATGCATATTGATATCAAAATTTTGGGAAAAGGACAATTTGTTCTTCACTTCACCAAGTTGCTTTATAGTTTCACAAACGTATTGGCTTTTGATCATGCATATAAGGATCAAGAACATATAATTCTAAATCATGTCAAATAAACAAAACTGCTCTATGTCATTTTCTATAATAATCACTTTCTTCTTTTTCTTCATATCATGAGCGATAAACATACAGATCAAAAATAACAGATCAATATTTTTGATGAAGAGTAGAGAGATATTTTTTGATTGTTCAAAGATCAAATGGCATTGCTATAAGCTCACCTTTTTTTCGTCATTGTTCTATCAACGTAATTGCATCTCATTGAACAATTGTATTTGGTGAAAATATACCATCAGTACCAAGACAAGTTATTTGTTGCAGGTTTAATTTAGCTGTTTTAGAACAATAGGTCATTGAAACTCATTCTTTTTCTAAACTTTCTATTCAAAAAAGAGGAATTCAATATAAAAATCTTCATTCTCATAAAAATGTATTGAGTAAATCTTCTTTAACAAAAACTCCTCATTGAAAATATTCTGATCAAACAAGTTGTTTAAATAATCACAAAAACACTGTTTTTCTTTCTTCAGAAAGCTGTTCATTTGTCTGCATGCGATCAAAAAGATACTCAGCATTGTTTATATTAACTGTATTTGTCTCTAGTGTTTTTTGAATCATTTCTTCTCATAATGAAATAATTTCTATCTGTTCGGCATAGATTTTAGAGAAAAATGAGACACTAAGCAAACTACAGTAAACAACCAATAATATTTTTTTTGAATTCATTATAATTCTACAATAAATAAACAATACTATAAGTATATTAATTTCTCTTCAATTTTGCAAATTTAATCATTACTGCACTCTCATGAGCATAATCATAACGTATCCTCTTACTTCTTGCATCATTGGCGTATCAATCTTTGTCATAATTCATGCTGCTTTCAATGCTTCGAGATGTCATGCATACCAGTTTTCTCCTCATCTATCATACTGCGTTCATCGCAACGCTCTGGAAAGGACCGTTCCAAACTCTGCACGACTTACTCCATCAGCCCATCTAAATGTTTTCGTTGTTCCTCACTGTCCGTCTTTTCACATCAATCCCATCGTACATGCTTCAAGCATAAACTGTTGCGTCTCTGCATCTGCACCCGCATAATCACCATACGTCTCAGCAGTACATCCATTTCTTTCACTTCCTTCACTTCCCTCTACTTCCTCTCCACTTCCCTCACTTCTTCCTTTCTTCCACTCCACCATCATCTTTGCTAACTCTCCTCTCGTCAATGTATCAAACATTCTTGCATCATTGATCGTCGGTTGTGTTGTCACTCACTCTTCTTTTGCCCAGGTATATGCTTCTTTGATTTCTTCATCATAGACAACAGCAGGGATAATAGTATCCATTTCCACACCCGCTTCTCCTACCAGTTCTGCTATCACGATATTTCTTGCTTTCAAACTTCATACATACTCATCATCTCCACATGCTGACAGGAATAACGTTCCATTTGGATTCTTTGTTAGAATACTTGTGTTATCTGGATTTACATTTGTTTTACTTGTTACTGTATACGTATATCTTTGATATTTCCCTTCAGCTGTTTTTACAAATGCGTAGATCACTGCGTTTGGTTCGGTGAGCACCAATGCTTTCATCACTGCTCCGAATGGTCCTGCATTATTTGTTACCAACGACGCACTATGTCCTTCGATCAAAATCGGTCCTGCATCTGATCACAAATACGCTGATCCTGCTCTTTGTACCGCTCCATAATCCAAATATTTCAGATGTCCTACCTCATCATTTGGGTCGGTCAGACCATCTTCTTTCGGATAATTTACCGGCACGATTATTCCTTGTGATGGAATCGCAAGAATCGCCTCTGCTGGAAGGTAGTATTGTGTCCATTCTGTTTGTGGAACAATGCTTTCCCAATAGCTCAATGCTTTCCCTGCTTCTTCATCTCTTCATGGCACAAACCACGCTGGTGCTGAAGTATTTACATTCTTAGTATTGACGTATGTCTTCAATCCTTTCGTTGATAATAAATCATCATACAGATCCTTAATCCCCGTTGGCAAGAACTCTTTTGGTTGTAAAAATTTGAATGGTAAGGTAATAAATGCAGGTCATTCAGTACTTTCAGACTCATTATTTTGTGTATTTTCGTTTGACACATCTGGTTGATTAGGTGTTTCATTTACCGGTAATTGTGGATTAGTTTCTTCGTTCTTTTCTGGATCCTTTTCAGGTCCTGAAACTGGCGGAAGTGGATTAATAACTGGTGGAAGTGATGATGGTGTTCATGCGTTTGGTCTTGTTAATACAACCACAGATGCATCATCACTATTGTTTCAAGTCGTAAGTTCTTGTGAACTACTGACTACTTGAGTACTATTCTCTACCAATACACCTCATACTCATTGCACAATACCTGATACTGCTCTCTGTCATGATGCATACGGTCATACATCTCCAATATATCGATACAATCATCATCCACTCACAACCGTAGTTCATAAATCTACCAATAATCACGTTCATGGAAAATCATAGACACTCACTCAACTCATCGGTACTGGACTACGATTTTCCCATGTAAGCATATAATTCACACTACTTCATGAAAAATAGACTCAACGAGAAGTAACTTCTTTTGTAATAGTCATATCACCACGTGTGACTCAAAAATCATACTCTACTCAATGTTCATTGACTCAAATCATCACAAGAGCGATTTCATCTGTTTTCCACGATGATCAATCTTCAGATCCCCATCCTCTTTGCAATCAATCAATCTCACCCGCGTGTGATGTCCACGAAACGAATCAGTCTGGTGTCTGAATCATAATCGTAAACTCTCCTACCAACGTCGATTCCAAAGCAAAAAGGTACTGTCAGTTTTCATCAGTTTGTGTCACATAGTATCATGATCATCCAATTTCTACACCGCTGAGAATTACGGTCACTCACGAAAGCACCGTATCTCATGAAAGTATACTCAATACATGATCCCAATCACGATCTCGATATGCTACTCATTGCAGAGAAATATTTGCATTTGCGATCATTACCTGAGCATCATCACTATTATTCCCTGTATTTGTTTCTGTCGTGATTGTAGTAACCGTTGCACTATTTTCAATAACTGACCCTGAAACACCCGTAATCCATCAACTTAATTGGAGCGTCACTCATGTTCACGCAGCAATCACTCACATGTTCCATGAATAGATATTTCATGAAATCATTGGCGCTGGCAGTATCGGATCGATACCATCCAGGATAAATCCAGTTGGCAACGTATCTTCAACAATCACATCATGAGCATCTGACGGTCCATTATTAAACACACTAATCGTCCACATCACCGTTTCTTGATTGTATTTTACTGGACTATCGACCTGTTTATCAACTACGAGATCTGCACGAGCAATAAGTCAGAAATTGTTTTGTATACTCACTGCACCTGGTTGTAATCAAATATTTGCTAGTTGTATAATTGACTGTGCAAGAGTTCATGTTGTTGATCACGGTTGTGTAGAATCCGAAACATATTGACTATTATTGGTATAGGAAACAGCATAATTTCATGCAACAAGTCCACTAAAAAGATACTCTCACGATCAATTTGTTACTCACGTCAAAGAAACACTATTTCATTGCCAATCAGTTCAAGAAAGGAGTACGGCTTGTCCACTCAATCATGGATTACTATTATTGAAGAGTTCATCTTCTTCTTGATCATAATAAATCGTTCATGCGATCGATCATACCGTAGCCACTAATCAGAAATTATTGTTTTGACTGAACATACTGGTCCCTACAGGAATATTTTGAATATATTGCACACTCGGTACTCATGCTTGACCACTCGTTGTTCCTGTTTGCGTACTATCAGGAGTCCAAACAGGTGGATACGTTTCATACCATACCGTATACGAACCAGAATATAATCCTGTGAACACATATGCTCATCATGAACTTGTTGTGGTTTGAAGCATATAGCCACTACCATTCAGATCTATTCACGACAAGAAAACAACAATACCCGTAATACCTTCATTTGTACCCGTAAACAGATCACTATTTTCCTTATCATAATAAATCACTCATCAAAGTGTTCATAGTGCTATCAATCAAAAATCGTTTTCTGTATGAACATCCCCTGCTCATAATGGAATATTACTAATCACCATCGGTGACTGTGGAGACCCTGACTCTACTCATAATACATTTCATGTCTGTGATGAGTCTGGGGTATAGATCGAGCTATTGATATACGACACCATATAATTTCATGACGCTAATCCAGTAAACAGATATGCTCATCAGCTCATCGTCACTCAGGTCATCACTATTGGTAAGCCAAGATAATCCATACCACTCAACACTACTGTTTGTCCAGCAATTCCCGTATCTACCAAGCTATCATACTCATTATTATCAACTCCATCCACATAAACATGTCATCAAATCGTTCCCAAAACACTATTGAATACCGTAATCTGCGCATCATCGTTATTATTTCCTGTATTGGTCTCTGGATCAATCAATACCGTTCCTGTTCCATTCACCGTTCCTACAACTGTCATATTGGTCAATGAGGTGCCAC
>CAZIUS010000065.1:6575-6784 GCA_964542385.1 uncultured Candidatus Peribacteria bacterium | reverse complement strand
GGAAGGTGTAGCATACACACCAATATGATGATCAAATGCTGCAAAGTAGATCAATGGTTTTTTATTTAATTTATACGCTGGCATTCAATAAGCGATTGACTCTACTGCATCAGGAGAACAAGTCACCACCAAATGACGAAGCTGTATAAGTCTCATTTTCACATCGCCATTGTGAGCATTAATATATTCATCAATACTATTTAGTTTAT
>CAZIUS010000065.1:455-6418 GCA_964542385.1 uncultured Candidatus Peribacteria bacterium | reverse complement strand
TACGGGTAAACACTCGCAAACGACATTTTGAAGATTTTTGTATTTTGCATATTTTATAAGAAAATTGAAGGTTTATTTCTCACACAACCCTTTCAATATCTCTAATGCCATTGGCCACATTTCATTAAACATATCTGCATAATCATCAGGAATATTAGTCAGTTCAACACTTAATTCTGTCGTACCATCTGCTAGTTGCACAAATGTATAATTTTCATGTCACGCACCATCATATTCATATTCAGTTATTTTTCATGTATCATCAAACTGTATTTCACCAAGATGATGAATAGAAATATACTCATACAATCTATTATCTGCAATCTCAGCAATCATACCCATACCTTCAGGATCAACAAATCTAATCTCACTTCATTTTTCTCGTGATCATTGATACGTAGATCATTCAGCAAATGCACTTGTCCATAATTCATACGTTGGTTTTCCCAACATCGTCTTCCATACTACTTCTTTTGGAGCATGTATTATTTCAGTAAAATAGAGAGATACCATTGATATAATAAACAAATAAAAAGATTAATTATTATGCCTTTGCAGTACTTTTGACAGACGTTGTAGTATCGTTGCTTTTTTTACTTGTCCTGTCAACAATCTTTTATACAGAAAAAAATCAGTAGATCAATTTCAAAATGGTCAAACAGAAAGATTTTTTGGAGGAGTTACAGAATTTTTCGTAAGATTTTTTACTAAGACAAAATCTTTTGATTTTTCCAATGCATTAGGAACACCATAATTCGCTTCTGAAAAAATAAATCCACCTGGTTTTACCAATTTCATAATTTCATTTGGTTTTAACTGAGATCTCATTTCTAAAACTAAATCATATTGGCAATTATGCTCATTAATCGTTTCACAAATAACCGTATACCCTTGATCTTGAAGTGATTGAGAAGACGTGTTATCACAATCCAAAAAAGTAATATTTGAAAATACTTGTGCTGGTCATTTTTCTATTAATCATCACGGATAACAAACAGATAAATTTTCCATATCACACTCTTGTGATAACACCTCTTTTGTAGTTGATAAAATTTTAATTAATGCATTGGGATGTACTATTTCTAAAGCCATTGTAAAAGAGAATAAATAAATTAAAAATCATCATTACAATTTAAATTACGAGCGTGATTCTTGATCATACGCTTCCAAATATGTATTGAGTTGTCTTGATACACGAATAAATGTCGTTCTTCTTGAAAACTCTTTCAATGTTCTTGCACCTAAGTATGTGCCAGTACTTCTCAAACTTCCCAACAAATCCTGCAGAAAATCATGAATACTTCATTTGTGTGGGATCAGTGTATATCTTCACTCACTTGCCCTATGCGTTTCTTTTTTTCCATAGTGGTCAAGTAATGCTTTATTTGAAGAGCTTCCATAATATTCTTTATACAATTTCCCATTTTTTTCAACAGTTTCACCATGACTTTCTTCAAATCATGAAAACATACTCCCAAACATATTAAAATCGGCTCATCAGCAAAACGCTTTAGCAACACAACTCGGGTATTGTTGTCATCCATCTGCGATAATCAAACCGCATCATTGACCATTTGCAATACCATGAGCGGCATCTGCACATTCTATTACCGCACTAAGTTGTGGATATCATACGCCTGTCATTCTCCTTGTCGTACACGCAGATCAGGGTCAAATACCGACCTTTACGATGTCAGCACCTGCTAAGATAATTTCTTCTGTCATTTCATTGGTAACAACATTTCAGGCTATGATAATATGGTCCGGACACAATTGTCTAATTTCTGCTATAAATTCAGTAAAACGCTCTAGATAGCCATTTGGCACATCGACGCAAATAAATGAAAAATGATCAAGTAAACCAGATGCTTTCATCGCTAATAATTGCTGCTTATCTTCATCTCTAATCCCAAGCGTATAAACAATCATATCGGGATTATCAAATGTTTGAAAAAATGTTGCATATTCTTCTATGGTGTAATATTTGTGAAATGTGGTCAAAATGCGATATTCACTAAGCAAACGAGCCATTTCAAAGGTTCCGCAAGTAGCCATATTCGCGGTCATTATCGGAATTCACGTCCAGACTTTTGGACTATGATAAAAGCGAAAAGTCCTTTCGAGATGTACCTCTTTTCTCGAAGTCAGTGTTGATCTTTTCGGACGGAGTAAAACATCAGCATAATCGAGCTTAATTTCTTCTTCAATTCTCATGAATATAAAAAAGATAAATATACTTATACGATACTTACTATAACCTTTTTTGCAAGATAATTTTACTTTTTTTACATTAGTTCAAAATTATCACAATATATATTGAAATTACATATAAAATATTTACATATTAAAAATATGTTTTTTTATATACAAAAAAGAAATGGAATTTACCGTACCCGCATATACCGTTGAAATTATACCGTTCAATAAAATTATTGAACCATATAAACAACTGCTTGAAGAAGCTATACAAGCTCGTGATAAATGAAACCAACCAGTTTCAAAATTTCATGTTTGATCAGCTATTCGTGTTCAATGAGCAGAAAAAGAAATATACACCTGATCAAATTTCGAAAATGTTAATTTTAACGGATGCACCCATGCAGAACAACATGCAGTTAATCGAGCCAATTATGACAGAAAAGATCAAAAAAGTTATGATGCAATCACTATTAGTCAAATAGCAGTAGTCGGTGCTTTATCCGATTTTAGTTTTGAATCAATCTGCAACAACAAAAAATTAATACCATCACTACACCCAAATTTTTCCTCATTAGACTTTATCATGAATTCATTTGTAACTCCTTGTGGTCATTGTAGACAAATCTATGATCCATATATTACAGATGAAACAAAGATTATATTATTAAACAAAGAATGACATGTAGCAATACTCCCCGCAAAACAATTACTCCCTTTCTCATTTAGTAGAATTTGATAACGAAAAGTAATTAAAAATAGGTTACTCCTTTACAGATATAAACGATATCTTTTTTGCCTTACTTAAGCTTTTTATACGCATCTCTTCTCTTGCTGCATCATTTCTTGTCATCGCATCGCTTGACCAAAGCAATTCGACAGGTCTGCGTGCTTTGGTATATTTTGCTCATTTGAGGTCACCGTTATGTTCATTACATCTACGTTCTAGATCTTTTGTCATACCAGTGTAAAACGTTTCATCTGCACAACGCAGGATATAGACATATCGCATAGTTATAATTGTTCTCATAAAAATTTGACGACTCATTGCATAAATGATGACCATTGTTTCGTAAACTCATGATTTTCTCACACATACTCTATCAGTTCAACCGATTTATTGTTTTGTTCCAATACAGTACGAATTTCACGTCATCGTTCCACTGGACAGCTATCATCTAGTGTGCCAAAATAAATTTGTACTGGCGCAGTAATTCTGTCAAAATAGGTTTCAGGAGAAAATGAATTAAATGTTGCTTTGTCTTCCAATTGACCAAGATTGTTTTGCAAAAGTTCATATCACGTACCATCCAAACGATTTTTTAACCAACGATTGAAGTTATAAAACTCATGACTATGAACCGGTGCATACAAAATCGCTGCATCAACGAGTCATGGTTTTGCAACCATTGAGTACATAGTGACTCATCATCACATCGAATGTCACATCATACCAACTTTTTCTGTGTCTACATTTGCAAGTTCTATATATCATGCTGATTTTGCATTTTGTGATGCATGTATTGCATTCAATGCATCTATTCAATATTTTTTGGTACGTAAATGAGGTGAAGTGATTAATTCTGTATCACTATCAGAAAACGCATGATTACGATAATCAGTATGCAGTACAGCAAATCAATTACGAGAAAGATAATCTTGTTCACGTTTCAAACCGCGACCATTGGTATAAACAGCAGGATCTATATAACCATGATTTAATATCACCAACGGATAAGGTCATGTTCAGTTTGGTATATTCATAATTCACGAAATACGCAAACCGTCACTCAGATATGAAATTTGGTAGCGTATATAGACACTATTTTGTTCCAAAATACGTTCAAATTGCAAATCATCACCATCTAATGCTACATTCAAATATTCTGGAATATCATCACCAACTTGTGTTTTTACAACACCTTCATCAGATCAGGTTAATACAGAATTTCAAGAAACAATCTTGGGAACAATTTGATAGACACCATCACCTTCAGGACGTTTTGTTCCTCTACCATCTTCATTACTGGTTGTAAAATAAATTGATCCGTCGACTCATTGTCAGACATACCTAATTCTTCCATAACGATCATCAATGAGTTTGGTGGTCGAAAGTATCTGATCTGGATTTGCTTCATCAATTGTCAGTTGAAGCAATCACTCACCCCTGAGCATACCCACAAAAAGTGTTTGATTTCGTTCGGGAAACAATGTTCACGAATAGATCAATAAAGACGCAGGAGCGATTGCAGGCGTATAAACAGCAATCGGTGAAATCATGGCTTCTGCTTGTTTCTCATGACTAACGATCGGTCGGCCATAATTCCCTCAAGGCACGATACGATTCAACTCATCGCCACCAGGAGGTCCATCAAACGTACTTGGTCAATGTTCTGAAGCATACATCGTTCAATTATTTGTTCGTGCTACTCATTGGCTATTTCTATGACCATACGATCGAATTGCAGAACCACTAAAGGGATTATCTTCTGGGATAGTTCCATCTGAACGAATTCTGAGAATTTTACCATGATAGGTATCAAGAGATTGCGCACGATCTTTTTCTACTGCATCTCACACCGTAATATACAAATTACCATCAGGTCAAAAAGCAAGCGCGCTTCATGCATGTCGTTGTGCTGCAGGTAACATATCTCGTACCACAAAAGGATCACTCAGAATGTTTCAATCATCAGTATATCTTACAACCTTCACCACCATTCCTGTACTACTCTTGTATACATAACACAGGTACAGATACTTATTGGTTTGATAGTCTGGATCCAAGATAATCGACATCAACCCTTCTTCGGCTTTATTACTTATTTCAGTGATGGTTAATAATGGCTCTTCAACTAACTGCCCGTCAATAATCTGTCTTACGCGACCTGGTCTTTCTGTGACCAAAAGTCTTTCTGCAGCAGTTTGCGCGACAGCTCGTGGCACTTCAAGTCATGTCGCAACTAGTACGATGTCATATCATGATGTTCATGATGTTCAAGCAACTAATTGCTCTGCAAATCATGGGACTTGTGAAACAACAGTAGTACGTTCAGTCACAACAGGATTGAGATAGTTATATCACCAATATCAGCAAATCGAAACTATCACCAAAAGCAGTATTCAAATCGTTTTACGCATCACACAAAAAGTATAAAGTTAAATTTTCTTTTGTACTCGATAGAACACAGCGCTATTAATTGCTCCAAGTCCATCTGCAAGCATATCTTTTTGTGCATCTCGAACATCTCACTGAGAGCCAAGAAAAGCGATTCATTGTTCTCCTCATGCACTAGCTGCATATCGTCGTTCGATAATTTCATACACACTCGCGAGTGTGAAAATCGCAAAAATACCAAAGCAATACAAAATCCAGGGCTGTTTTACCAAATGCTTACGATCAAGATATTCAATCAATGGATACGCATAGAACCCTATAATATAATGTGCAATTCTATCATACATATTTCTTTCAAAACCAAACAAATTAGTGAACCAATCGAACGGTACACGTTCGAACGTATAGTGTCATCCTATCGTATGCATGAAAATCCACAGACTCATAAGCACATACGCAGTATTGGAAAATTGAAATTTCTTGTAGGTAATCACCAACAAAAACACCGTAATCATAACAGGAATATTCTCTGCCCATCGTACCGCTCTATCATATGGATTGATCGCACAGATGATAAACAGAATGAGATAAACAATAAGAAGATAATGAGGGATTTTGAGTTTCATGGATAATATTATAATAAAGAATA
>CAZIUS010000065.1:0-445 GCA_964542385.1 uncultured Candidatus Peribacteria bacterium | reverse complement strand
GAGAGACATTATTATGATAAAAAAATAAAATAATTACACATGATATTTCCTATAAATCTTTCTCCATGGTCAGTAAAGCAAAAAAATCATTACTCCTACCAGTGCAGACCACGCTCATAGAAAAATAAAATAGATTGTCCAACAAATTTCCTTTGCATAATAGTAACGTTGTAACTTATACCAACACCACACGCCGTGCTCATCATGCTCTCATTTTGCTTGTCTTTTTCATTCGCTTTCTTCTAGTCTATTCGCAACACTTGCATGTCAAAATGTCAAAAAAACAGCTACCGTTCAAATCCATTCAATGGATCATTTTTGTGTAATAAGCAAAGTAATCAAGAGTATAGCTCAAACAACAAACATTTCAATATGATACGTTTTACACCCAAATTTATTTTTTAACATAACCATACTAGAAACTAATCGTTTTCACATTATAAAA
>CAZIUS010000064.1:0-6939 GCA_964542385.1 uncultured Candidatus Peribacteria bacterium | reverse complement strand
TCTGAGCCACAACCAAAGACGTATATCGTTAAAGAATGATATAATTGTGATGTTTCAGTAGGTGATGAAATTAAAAAGTGATGATCATATGCATCAAAGTGAAGAAGTCAGCTCAAAGTGAAAGACGAGTGAGTAGTAATGAGTGTTAATCGTGATTATATCGTCTTGGGTGAAGCACAAAAAGTAAGAAAGAAACTTACTGTATGAACGGTATTAAAAGTAAAAGAAAATGCACAAGTGTTTAAATGACAAGTTATTTCTACGGGATCGATTGATGTGAGAGAATATATGCATATTGTCGGTCCACTTGAAGCACAAAGATATATTGTTAATGAAATTAAGAAAGTATTCACACGACAAGGACAAGATGTAAACGATAAATATATGGAAACAATTGTGAAACAGTTATTCTCAAAAGTATTGATTGAAGATTCTGGTAATAGTAGTTTCGTTCCTGGAACAATTATTAAGTATGAAGAATATCTTGCTAAAAACATTGAACTTGAAGCTGAAGGAAAACAACCTGCAAAATGAGATAGACTCGCGTTGTGATTAACACAAGTTGCAAAAGAATCTGATTCTTGGTTATCTGCTGCATCATTCCAGGAAACAATTAGAGTCATGGTAGAAGCATCAACAAAATGAGCGATTGATCATCTTTCAGACTTGAAAGCAAACGTTATTATCTGAAGACTTCTCCCAGTTGGTGAAATCTTTAGAAAACAACTTGCAGGAGAAGAAGAAATATATGATATGGATGAATAATAATTTATATGAGTAAAATAAAAAACACCTCTTGAGAGGTGTTTTTTTGTTGTTGAAAATGGCTTAAAATCGTTACAAAAAATGCATAAATAATGATTTGATTATATTGCAGGCAATTCTCCTCAAGTTTGAATTTGTGGTGCTGGTTCGATAGGTTTGTCTGGTAACGGATTTGGATTTTCAGGAGCGGTCTGTGCGTTCTTTATTTTGTATTTGGTAAGATCTATTGTTCATGATCATTTGTTATTTGCTGTATCTGACGCTGTCCATGATATTGATCCTAACGTGCTTACCGTAAAAGAGACGATACTGCCACTTTCAAATGTTTTGATGGTAACACCGTTTTGTTGAATGGTTCATCAAAGCACCGTAGAGCTTTCGTCACCAAAGAGCAATCCAATCGTATACGAACCATCTGTTTTTTGCTCTATTTGTACTTTATTTTCCATTAAGTAAGGAGGTGTTGTATCAGAGTCAATAAGCGTCACTGAAACTGATTTTGTATCTGATACTCATTTATCATCGATCACGACAAGCTTGAGTTCATGTGATCACAAGGGAATGGTATCTGGAATAGTTATTGTGGTGATATCGTTTACGCTTCATCATTTTCTATAAGCGAGCACTTGTAGTTCTTGCGTTCAAAGAAATACTTTGATTGTTTTTATAGGATTTGAAGAGGTACTTTTATGTCGTATACTAAATGATCTACTAATTTTTTCACCACTTGTAGGTTTTACGATTGTTACTGAGACATCTCAGGTAAGTCAACTTCTTTCTTCACATTTTTTTAACTCTTCTTCTGTTCCGTTGATAATTATTGGTCCAATACTTTCTTTATAAATCTCAATTCAATTTGTTTGTCGCCATGCTCTTATATCTTCAAGGTCGCGTTTGTCTGGCATCATTGTTTCTGGTGTAATGACGAATGCTGTTTTTATATCAGAAGGAGGTGTGAGTTCTGTAGGGATTCCAATACATAACATATCAACTTCTGTGCTTGTTATAGAAGCATCGAATTCAGTAGGCGCAGTTGGTGCATATGAAAGTGATTTTGCTGTAAATCATGCTGGAGTATTTTGACTCGCAAGTTTTCATGAAATTTTTGAAATGACTACTTCTTTTACATCATTTGACGTAACTGTTTCATTTTGTATATATCATTCTTTCAATAATTTATCCAGAAACGATTTTCGTATTCAGCTATTTAACCATCATCAATACGCATCCTGATGCATTGGAGTTCCATCTGTGTTGCCTCACCATAATCACAATACTTTACTTGGCGTATAGGTCATTAACCATCAGTCTCTTGGTAGTTTTTTTTCATCTTTAACGACGTTTGTGGTTCCAGATTTGGTAGCCATCGTCAGTTTTCCAGGTGCAGTAAATTGTCTTACCCGATCTGCTGGCATATTTCTATTGTCTGAAAGTATTTGCCACATCAAATAAGCAACTCATTGAGGAATAACTTTTTCCTGCATTTCTACTTCTTTTTTGTACAATAAGTTGTTATTTGGTCATCTGATTTCTAAAATAGGATTAATCTTTGCTGGAGTACCCATTGCACTAAGATGCATATATGCATTGGTAAGATCCATCATTTTCATTTCTGAAGCACCAATTGCTAATGGATATCAGTAAAATTTATTACCTTCGGTAAGATTTTGTATTCACAAATCACCGAGAAATTTTTTTACAACATTTTCTCATCAGACGTTAAAAAACATTTTAATTGCTGGAATATTTCTACTTCCCGCAAGTGCCTGTCTAATCGTTGTGAGTCAACCGAAACCTCAATCAGCATTGTTTGGTTCGTCTTTATCAATTTTCATTCTGAGATCGTAAATCGGGCTATCAAGCGCTAACGGTAATTTCATAAATCATAGAGAATAGATGAACGGTTTGATTGTCGATCATGGTTGTCTCATTGATTGTATCATATCTACTTGTCCATCAATTTCTTCATTGTTGTAATCGATAGATCACACATATGCTAAAATATCACCATTTTGTGAATCAGCATAAATAAGTGATGAGTTATTTGCTTTGTTTGTTGCTAATCTTTCTTTATTTTCAATAATACTTTGTTCTGCCATTTCTTGAATGGTGTAATCAAGTGATGTTGTAACGGTTAATCATCATTTTTGTAAAGTTTCTTGATCGTATTGCTGTTTGAGTTGTTCAATAACCCAAAACACGAAGTGAGGTGCTTTTATACTCACGTTTCCATGATGAAATTCATAATCTACTCATTCAATGAGCGCTTTTTTGAGTTCAAACTCTGTAATATAATTTTCTTCAAACATTCTTGAAAGGACTATATCTTTTCTTCATGGTTGATAGGTGACGTTATATGTTCATCAGCTTCAATCATCAATTTTTGTCTCTCGTGCAGAAGTAAGAAAATCAATTAATGCTTGATCTTCTTTTTGATTTTTTAAGGTACTTTCTTCAATCACTGTCTTTGCCTTTGTATTAATTTGTGATTGAAGTTCTGGCGTCATTACCACTTCTTCTCATGCATCATCAGTGACTACAAATTTTCACATCAAAATACCTCTATTCCCGTATGGATCATATCTTGATGGTGCTTGTGGCATTCAAGCAAGGATTGCAGATTGAAGTACTGTAAGGTCTTTTGCTTTACTATTGAAGTATGTCTGAGCAGCTGCTTCGACACCATATGCATTGTTTCATAAGAAAATGAGATTGCTGTACAATTCCATAATTTTTTCTTTTACTTGTTTGTCGATTTCTGTGCTAGAGAGTCATTTTGTGGTTTCACTAATATCGTTTTTGATATAATCATTAATTTTAACCGCAAGAATGATTTCTTTTAGTTTTCTTTCTATCTTTTTCTCAGGCGTGAGCATCATCATTTTGATCAACTGTTGTGTTAATGTTGAGGCACCATGTGTTTTTCATTCAGTTACATCAGTAATTGCTGCTCTGACCATACCGATAGGATCAATTCATGCGTTTTCCCAAAATCTTTGATCTTCTGTGGCTACTAGTCAATTTACAAAATGTGCGGAAATTTCTTGATAGGGTACATATTGTCTATTTTCTTCAAACATTCTATATAACACAATACCGTTTCTATCGGTAATGACTGTCGATTGCTTAAAGTTAAAATCCTCAATATCATTGATATCAGGAAGTTTATTAACAATTTGTGTCCAAAATCGAGCAAATCATCATAGACCAATCATGAGTATTCATACAAGAATTATTCATGCTATTTTTTTTCACCATCCAAAACGAGGAAATGAAAATCCAGAAAAACGATTTTTATTGAATGATCAACTTGATGAACGACGAATATTTTTTGAACGGTATACAGGAGAGTATCCTACCATTCTTTGTTGATATCTAGGTGTTGCCATGGCAAACAGAAAAAAATAGAGCGTTCTCAGAAGAGAACGCCCTACGGTACTGATTTTGAAAAATATTGCAAGACTAGATGTAGTGCGTTGAGTGTAAGTTTAAACCAATATTTCTGTTCATCAATGGACGTAAAGTATTGGTACTTGCAATGCACTACTCAGTAAATCAAAATAAGTTTTAGACTTAAGGATAGACGTATCAAATAGGTTGATTCATATTTACTCGACGTTGATTGACAACGTATGTTCCTACATAATTTTGTTCTTCTACAAGGATAAGATTATTATCTCGATCAATATCAATTACTACCGCAACGTGACCATATCCTCTATAAGAATTGGTACCAGCAGAAAATACTGCAGCAGCACCATATTGAGGTGTTTTTCATACTTTGGCACCAGCTGCAGCAGCGCTAGAGTACCAGCGATTTGCATTTCCTCTCCAAAATGATTGTTTTCACAAATTTTTCCACCATCGGTAATCAACGTATTCAGTACAATGACCTCTTGCCCATCCATTATAAGGATATCATGTCTTTTTTGCATTGAAATATCGTTGTGTAATTACTCATTGTTTAAGTTTTTTTTGTGCAGTAGCAGTAGCTTTTTTGGTTACTTTTGCACCTGCTTTGACACATGATTTTCAAGTATCAGTATATCATTCTTTACACATCCATGCGTTCGCTTTATCTTGTGGTGTACATACTGCATTTGAAGGTTTGTTATAACATTTTCCATTGTACATACATTTATCTGAACTACATGTATTGTTTGCTTTTGGTTTTGAAGCAGGTGCTTGTTGTTTTATTTGAGCAATTTGAGCTGCTTTTTCTTCTTTTGCTTTCTTTTCTGCTTCAGCACGTTTTTCTGCATCCAAACGTTCATTCCATTGTTTTGCTTTTTGTTCTTCAATACCTTTTAGGTGATTTTCAGTCTCTTCTGCAGTAATAATTTCTTGTTCACTATCATCAATCCATTTTGATCGTTCTTTTGGTGTTTCAATAACTTCAGGTTCGATTTCATTGAGTTCTTCTTCTTCAGATTCTTCTTCGATAATTTCAAGTGGTATAAATTCTTCTACACCGATTAATCATTTTATTTTCGCTTCGTTTCTTGTAAGAGGCAAGATGAGTTCTTGACCAGGAACAATTTTAACAGAAGGAGGTGTTAGATAGTTCAAAGACATTAAGTCGTTGATATTGAGTCCATATGCATTTGCAAATTCTTCGAGTGTGCTTTCTTTTTCTACTTGATAGACAAAGTTTTCCGTGAATGTAATGATTAATTCTTGTCATTTACGTAAAATACTATTTGGGTCAAGTCAGTTTTTTTCTGCCAAGGCTTGAACAGTCGTACCAAAATCTTGTGCAATAGTACTCAGTGTATCTCATGCAACAATTTTATAGGTTATAGATGTTTGTCAGTCAGTATTGAGGATAACTCAATCAAACTGTAATGAACCATCTTGTTGTTTGCTTTGTTCTAAGAGTTCATCATAAGACGCATAAACACTAGCACTGACATCGCGCATTGGTGGTTCAATGAAAAAGCGTTCTGGTTGGATAATCATACACGAGAATACAAGCAAAAATACAAGATGTCTTGCATTTTTCAAAAGAAGAATTGCTCTTTTCTTCCGCGCACGATAGGAGACGGGTGAGAAGTTCATAAAAAAAATAGGGTAAACGAACAACAACAAACTGGCACACGATACCACGAGATTTTTCTGGAAGATCCATTGAAATCAAACTTTTTATCATTACTGATAAAATGAAAATTGCGTTGTTTTGTATTTATATCCTTTATTTTGCTTTACCTTTAAATATGTAATAAGTTGCAAAATTCGGAAGGATAGGGATTCGAACCCTAGGAGGAGTTGCCCCCTCAACAGTTTTCAAGACTGCCGCATTCGACCGCTCTGCCATCCTTCCGTCTGAGCGACCAGAGATGTATACAGAAGTTGAATGCACTTTCAAGCTCAAATCATGATATTATTATAGCGGTTGATCTTGGAATGACAAAAAACATCTGTATATTCAAAATAATTACAATGACTTTTCTTTATTTTAACTTTCTTGTATAATGACAGATCAAGATAAATATCTTTTGGAAAAGTATCCGTTGATAATTTGAGCTTCAACACCGGTATTAAGAAAAAAAGCGACTGTAATTGGTAAAATAGACCAAAAAATTCGTTTGTTGGCTCATGATCTTCTTGAATTGATGCGATTATATGACTGAGTGTGATTAGCGGCTCCTCAGATTAATCATTCTTTGTGTCTCTTTGCTTATACACAACGGGATACTACCAAGAAAAAACGATCGTTATTGGAAGAGTGAGTTATGATTAACCCAAAAATTGTTGCACTCGATAAAGAACAAGTCACTGAAAAAGAATGATGTTTGTCATTACCATGAATAGAATGAGATGTTTTGAGACCAATTGCGGTAACTATCCATTATCTCGATATAAAATGAAAACAACATATCAAAAAAGCTACTGGCTATAACGCAAGAATATTGTTGCATGAACTTGATCATCTTGACGGCGTCTTGTTTATCGACAAGGCAGAGAAGGTTTATGAGGTGAAGAAGAAGTAGGGACGCATAGTATGCGTCCGTACGACGCGGAAATGTTGTAAATGGGGAGGAAATCGAAGGAAGTGAAAGAAATGAAGAGGAAATGAAGGAAATGAAGGAAATGGATAGAAAAAAAAATTGATTGATGATAAACTTTTACTGAATATGATATAAATACTTTAGTTTTTCTTTAATACGGTTGGTA
>CAZIUS010000063.1:5569-7098 GCA_964542385.1 uncultured Candidatus Peribacteria bacterium | reverse complement strand
AACCGTAGATTAAATAAAATAATGCAACTTATACATATTTTAAATGTAATCACAATATAGTAAAGCGGATTTAAATTTGTAAGTTCACATTCATCCAAACGTCGCTTTATAAAAAATTGCTTTACAATTTTTTACGTAATAAATTCATTCTGAATTTATTATACTAAGTAGTAAATGCCACATTATATTATTACAAATTCAAAGTGCATTTACTGTATTTACATCATTAAAAAAACATAATCACAAATGGCGGACCGTGTCCGCCGCTACAATATGTGGACACAAAAAAATGCGTCCCTACAATCAAACCGTTTTCATTGTCCATTGTCCATTATTTAACTACCTTTCTTCCATTGATCAATCCTTTGTACATTTCATGGACGCGCATTGGCATGATGGTGGTTGATCCACTGTAGGCTTTCAATGCTGAGATGGTAATATCACAAACACCTGGCAACAATGTATCGTAATACAAAAATAATCTATCAAATCTCGTTTCTCGATGTGTTGGGAGACAATGAGAATCGGACACATCAAATGGAAAGTACGATGCATCATCTTTTTGTGAAATCGTCGCTAATAATTTATAATCGCTTGGTACAAACATATCTACTGCAACTTGTTCTCACGCAAGATCGGTGGTAAAACTTCACACTATACTCACCTTTTCTCCAATTGCTGCTTTTGGATTTGATATAGATCGTTGCATTCAGTCAACGTGAGAGGCTGCACCCATTGTTTTACTCAAATCCTTTGGCATAAATGAAACGGTAACGTCCGCAAGAATCGCTTGTGAACATGACCAATCAGTAATTACTCAGGTCGTCGTCAATGGTTGTTCAATATGTCACGGCGTTGTCTTATCTACTATTATTGTTTGTTTTTTGCCATCAATGGTTACTTCACAGGTAGATTTTTCTTGTGGATTTCGTGTCGAAGCAAGAACGAGCAATGTTTGTAAGACCTGAACGTTTGATTGGGTATTCCACGTCCACAATCCATTTTTGTCTCTTTGTTTCAAGAGTGATAATATCAATTCACTACGTTCTTCTTGTGTTGCATTTGGATCTACAAGTAAACCACGTAATTTCAGCGCTGCAAACGTCGTTCCGTTGAAAAATATGTTACTATGGCTTCGTTCTTGATCATTGGTAGGAATACGAGCCAATGGTTTTCGTTTTTTCATTGCTTCTGTGTCTTTTTGAGCTACAGAAACAAGATAACGAATCAAAGGACCATATCATCACGCATTTACTTGAATCGCGTCCAATATCGCTTGTTCATCACCTCATAATTCTTTTCCGTTGGTTACTTTGGTTAATAAATACCACCATGCACCAAGCGTATCGACGGTACGATATTGACTGAGAAATTCTTCAAGACGTGTAATCATAGGCTGAATCGTTTGTGTTTTTTCTGGATTCGCTGTTTGAATAATGCTTAATGCTGAATACACATATGCAGAAAGCAGGTAAATATTTGCTGACACTTCTCCATTTGGTTCGTTTCATAAAATAGGTCGATACGAA
>CAZIUS010000063.1:0-5533 GCA_964542385.1 uncultured Candidatus Peribacteria bacterium | reverse complement strand
CAATTATTTATCAATGTATCGATTTCCTCAGGTCAATTTTCCAAAAAGACAGAAGATCCAGAAATTAGATCGCTCGTAAAGACTCATTGATCACGGAGTTGTTTTGATGCCACTAATGGTAACAATGAACTCAAAATTTGTTCAGTACATCCATATGGATAATGAACGAGATATTTCATCACTGGATCAATAAAATTGGTAGGAATTTGCGCAAGTTGTATTGATAATGATGCTGTATGAGACTCTGGAATAACAAACGAATGGTTACCCGCTTTGCTCAAAACCCCGACACTATCTTTACTCAGCAATCATTCAGTCCTGAGTGGAAAACGACTCTGAACAGCATCTTTTACTAATCCGTACGATCCAACCACAATCAGATCTACCCGCTGACTTTTCCATCGTTCATGAGGAATAGTAATCTCGAGCGCAACCATCGTATTTGGTTCGACTTCGTATGTTCACAAGGCAATTTCTTCACCAAACTGATTACGTAAACGAGCAGTTCAACGAATGGTTCATGAAGCCTCACGGTCAGGCACAATTACTTTGACAGGAACGGTGAGTTTATCTCAGATCGTCACATACAATGGTGCATTTGGTTCGAGCACGAGATCTTTTTTGACAGAAAATCAGGTGGTTGTGGTTCATAACTGCGTTTCTTTGGTGATACCAATGACGTCTACCAACCACGTTGTTATGTTGTCTGGCGCAGTAAACGAGACGGTTGCACTACCACCAACTGTATAGATCGCTCCAGACCAAAAAGCAGCGTCTTTTAAATCATCTCTAATAAAACTAAACATCGCTTTTCATCCATTTCCTGATCATCCTTTTTGTCCTCACGTCGCAAATGCTTTCAACGATTGATACAATAATTTCATATTGGTATACGTAAAGACGCTTGTTCATACTTTGTTGAAAAAATAGGGCATCGGTTCTTTGATTAAACGATACAAATAATCCAATGCTTGATCAACGACAGCAACAGAGACACGTGCATCCACTAGTTTTCATGCAGCATCTTTGGTGGTAATCGTCAAGGTTACTTGTTCACCTGGTTGATAGGTTGGTTTATCTGATGAAACCGAAATATCGAGTTCATTCATTCACGTATCAATGGTTGCAGACGCATAACCCGCAAAAAATCTCGGTTCTTTTCTTTTTGTTCCATTTGCTTCAGTCCCTTGTAACAACATCACATTGACAATTACTTGTGGTGCATAGAGTTTTTTTACTGGAATAGACAATTCACGCCCATCAAGCTGTTTGACAAATGAGTCCAAAATATACTGTCATTTTTCGACCGTAACAACAACCCATGCGCCAGATTGGTATGGCACAATATTTAATGGAATTGTTTCTTGTTCAGAATAAGTTTTCTTTGGAATATCGACCGTAAGGGTATAGGTGTTTGGTACTGCACCCAAGAGCGCATTTTCATCGTCTTCCTCTGCGCTATACCATGAAATTCTTTTTTGTGACTCTCCTAATATCTTACCTCACGCATCTTCCGCAATCAAACGAATCAAATAATCACCAGGCTTATCAATCCACAACGCAGGAATTGCAAATTTATCCAACACTGCCAAATCGCCACTGACCACAGCAGTATATTGATTACCATTTGCATAATAGTAGTTACCATCCACACCAGTTTTTAACTCTTGATCATAGGATCGGAGATAAACCTCATAACGAAATTTTTCAACTTTTTCTTTTCCTTTGGTCAACGTTCATTCAATAAGCGTTCACTCACGCGGATCTTTGTCTTTCCCATTTCGATATCGTCGTTCGTATGGTTGACCAGACAGTCCGATACTCACTGTAGGTTCAAACTCAATATACTTCGTAGCAAATTGCGTTTCATTGGATAACAGATCTTTGATAATCGTTTCTACTTTTAGCGTATATGCATAACCATTGTTTGTATCAAGCGTTTGATCAAAAAGAGGAAGTGACAGCTTTTCATCAGTTTGATTATAAAGTACCACCGTTCATCCCGTATTCAACGTATCATTGAACACATAGTTATAATAAAATTGCTCTTCATTTCGTCGTCGGCAATCTCGACACGCATTTTTTCCTGCCAACGACCACGTGATAATAGCATCATACGAACGCAATGGCTCTCAGAAAAAATAGGTTGGTGCAAGTGAAATACCAACTGAATCTTTTGTCGTCTGAGGAGAAATATCAGTAAAAAATGTTGGTTTTTGATACTCTTCTATTTTAATATTGTGTGAATAAACAACCGTATCACTCAAACGATATTCCACGATATAATCACCAAGTTTTATCGGATTTGGCAACTGGATTTGTCATTGAAATCATCCAAATGCATCCAACGCAAGATTATCAATAAGAACTCATTCTCCTCCAGATGGTGACACCAACGTCACTCCAACTGTTTTCCCAGACAGCAAATCGCTACCTCACTGACGAATAACATCTCTTACCCATCATGCAAAATATAACGTATCTCATGCTTTGTATAATCATCTATCCGTATACCCATAGATTTTGACTGGTTCTATCAATCATCGAGATTGTAATTGTGAGTTTGCTTGAGTCACTTCGCTAATTTGCAATCTACTATTGATTAGTAGGTAACGTTCGTTGTATTCAGACCCTGGTGTAGCTGCTCCTGGTACTGCTAAATCTCATCGTCATGATCTTTGAGCTAGCACAAATGAACGATCACTCTCAGTTTTTAATTCTATCAGATACGTATCATCTTTTCGTTGGTTCGCATAATCATAATCGTTTCATTGTTCAGGAAGACGTATGATCGCCTTTCCGTCTTTCAAAACAGCAGTTCATAAATTTTTTCCTGCTATTGTTTTTACTGTTACAGTTCATCCATCCAATGGTTTACCATCAGTAAGGGTAAATCACCATACCCACAGTTCATTATCAGCTGTTTTTGCCCAGATACCAAGATCAGATTTCATAAAATAATGAGATTGTTCTACACCTTTTTGATCCTTGAAAAACACTTTAAACGCTGTTGCACCACTCATCGATTCAGGTATCGGCAATGGCGTTCTATATACTTTTCGATACGCAAATTCTTCTGAACTATTTGGAGTGACTACCTTTTCAACCACAGGTCATCCACAATCAAATAAGTAGTTTTCTGCACCTCTTCATTGATATGCTCATGCAAAATTTGGATTGCTCATAACCTCACATCATTGCATACTGACTCAAAATTCAGGAATGTTTTTATATTGTATCAAAACATCTTGAAATATACCTGAACGTGGCAAGATACTCATCGTAGAATTTGATACAATATCTTGAACTACGACTCTTTTATCAATTGATTCAATACGATATGTAACTGGCACTGTCACTGTTTGTCAGAAAATAGACTTTATCACTAGATCGCCAGAATACGTCACTTTTGGCTGAATTTCATACGTAAATCACGCATCTTTTGTTCCATAATCGGTGTATGCAAAGTTCTTTTTACCAAATAAGTCAGTCAACGATTTGTTCACGCTTTCACCATCCAAACGATAAGAACTCAATAAACGTGAATAATATGGACGATAGTCGTCACCTGCTTCTTTTTGAATTTCTACAGTAAATGGGTAGTTATGTAAAGGAACCAAAAAGCTATGGGTAGGTTCTTCAATCACCACCGCTTGTTCTACAGCTTCAGTTGCAGTAAATATCCATCACGTCCCTGGAGTACTTTCTAGACGTTTTATCGATGCAATTTTTAACGAACGGCTTGCACTATACGTACGAAGTTGTTCTTTGGAGTCTATATTTTTCAATAAATCAACTGATTTCTCATCTCGTTTTCATGGAGCAAATTCTATAAAATATGCGTTTGCTTCTGTCGAAAAAGTAGTTGGATTAATCCATAACTGTGTATTTCCTGGAATTACAATATCATCATTGAGCGTATATTTCCCAGCATATCTATCTTCATATCACCATCAGAGTTGATGCATATTTTTACCAGTTGCATACCAAACACTAATATTTTGTATTTGACTTCACCATGTAAGCGTAAGTAAAGTATAGTCGTTTTTCGGTATCATAAAAACTGGTGCTCCAAACCAATCAATGGTGTTATTGATAAGATAATTTTCTGGTAAAGTATTTTTAGTCAAAAGATAACTTACATAGGGTGCTTCATTACGATTGCCAATAAGTATTAAATCATCTCACGATGTTGTTATCGTTATATTATGGGAAACAAGATAATCTTCTAAAAATGCGCCTTGAGAAATTACCAGGCGATTTCCCCCTACCGAAATAGTTGCTTGTTTTATCAAATATTCAGTTTGATTTTCTGATGGAGGAGGATTTGTTAACCAATCCAATATAGGTTGAGCAATATCTCCTGTTTTTGTAGAATCAATAAAAACTTGACGTGTTCCATCATCATTCAGATACAAATCTCTTCACACCAAGCTCAACGTTTTTGTCCCATAGACCGGCGACGGACGCAGATCAACAGATCACATTGCTGCAAGTGTTGCTTTGGGTTGATTGATTACAGCAGTAGCATCGCTATTGGTCGATGTTGTCACCTTTTTTGATGAACATCACGATAAGGCTACAAATGCAATAAGTAATACTCCAACCAAGAAAATTGTACGCTTCATGATATATGAAAAAATAAAGCACAAACTATGCTCTAGACATACTCTAATATATAAAAATTGCAAGAGAATAAGGATGAAGATTTATCAGTTTTTAAGTAAAAAAAATCGATCGCTCTCTCATCATCAAACTCCAAAAAAAGAAAGCTGTACGAATGAGTACTCACGTAAAGAGTGGTGGCTTCCGCCACTTCTTTTTTTCTCGTTTTGACGATTTCGTTCGCTATTAAGCGTTCAAACGTCACGAGCATTGTCTGAAACAATAAACGGAACATTTAAATCAAAAAATTCGTTGCGCGACGACCGGGTCCCTCTGGGAGGGAGTCGCGTTCGGCAACATGACCAAATTATCAAACAAAACGCAAGACTGCGAAGTGACTTGATTTTTTTTGCCTACTTTTTTGCATCAAGGCAAAAAAGTATGGAAGAAAAAGAAAATATATAAATAATTATACATTATTTATGGAATTTATTAGAGAATATTTACATTTTACCAATGTCCTTCTAAGGTTGGAAAGAGTTTTATTGCGACTTTTCAGATGATATCTTCAGGATAGACGAGATAGTTGCTATTTTCAAAACATCATAAACCAAAACAACAACGAGAATCAGTACTTGCAGATCTATTATCTCACATAACAAAATAACCATCATTTTGTACTTCAAAAGTATCTACGTTACATTGCGTAGTTGAGGTAACTACATCTTTTCATAAATAATATTCTTCCAATTTGTTACATTCTTGGTCAGTTCCTGTTCCCGTACAAATCATGACGTTGTTGTTCACAATTTTTACTGTCTCACCTGGAAGTCACACTATTCTTTTGATAAATGGGACATCTCTATTTTTGGGAACAAAAACAACAATATCACCTCTTTCTAGCGTTCATAATCTTGGAGTGATTTTA
>CAZIUS010000062.1:0-7242 GCA_964542385.1 uncultured Candidatus Peribacteria bacterium | reverse complement strand
CGTTTTGGTCCATACGTGCAGCGAGGATCGACCTTTGCATCATTACCAAAAGGTGCAGATCCGATGACGGTTACCTACGATGAAGCAATCGCACTCATTGAAGCAAAAGCACAAAAAGATTTAGAAAATACGGTGTGATCGTTCACCATCGACTGAAAAGAAGCCGTCGTAAAAAAATGACGTCGAGGTTACTTCGTGAGTTACAAAAGAAAGAAATTTGCTTTACCAAAAGGTATTGAGGTAAGTGTGATCAATGAAGCAATGCTTACGACACTGTTGGCATCAGAGTTCAGTAAAAAACCTGCTGCGAAAAAGAAACCAGTGGCTAAGAAAAGGGTAGTGGCGAAGAAACCAGTTGCAAAAAGAAAAACTGCCATTAAAAAGAAACTGTAGTGAAGTGATTTTTTTTCGTTCATTCAAGAAAAGAGGAATAAAATTTAAATATCTTTTGCATTTTTTCAAAAAATCAGTAGCATGTATGTATTATACGTGCTATTTTGCGATTTATTTGTACAGTCGCATTATATGCGACCTTTTACAATTTTTACGGTAATTAATGAATCTCGATTTTGATCCAAAAAAAAACTATTACGATATATTAGGCATTGCTGAAGATGCAAATGAAGATGACATAAAAAAAGCATATCGTAAAGCCGCAATGAAACATCATCCTGATAGAAACAAAGACAATCCTGGAGCAGAGGAAAAATTTAAGGAAGCAAACGAAGCAAATGAAGTCTTAAGTAATCCACAAAAACGTCAACAATATGATGCCTTCCGCAAGGGTGGCTATTGAGCTGGATGATTTGGTGGATTTTGATGAGGATGAGGGTTTGGATGATTTAATGGTGGACAAGTCGAGTTTGGTGATTTAGGTGATCTTCTTGGAGGTTTTTTCTGATGAGGATTTGGTGGGTGAGGATGACGTGGTCCTGCAAAAGGTGATGATTTGATGCTTCAGCTTACCTTGAGTTTTGAGGATGCGTATCATGGCATCGAAAAAGAAATTAGCTACCAACGTATGATTCCTGCTGAGTGAGTAACCACCAAACCATGTCCTCACTGTGATTGACGTGGCGTCGTGATGCAACAAGCGCGCACGGTTTTTGGTGTCATGCAAACGCAAGCAGCATGTCCTGATTGTCAGGGTGCTGGACAAGAATATTACAAAGATGACAAGAAAATCGCGGGTGGTGGACTCGAGCAACATACAGAAAATCTTACCGTCAAAGTACCGGCTGGCATCAAAACAGACTCAAAAATAAGATATGGAGGAAAATGAAATGCAGGAATGCTTGGATGACCAGCAGGAGATCTCTATATCAGAATTTTGGTCAAACAATCAGAAAAACGAAGAAGAGATGGTGATAATATGCTCATGGATATTGATGTTTCTGTCTACGAAGCAGTACTCGGTGGCGAACAAAAATTAGCTCATCCAGACGGTGAGATTAAAGTTGCAATTCCAAAATGACTCCAAGTAGGTGAATCAATCAGAGTAGGATGAAAATGATTTGGTGAAAAAAGTACTCGATGAGGCCGCAAAGGTGACCTCATTGTCATTCCAAAAATTAAAATCCCAAAGAAATTAAGCAAAGATCAGGAGAAGTTGTGGAAAGAGTTGGGGAAAGAGTAGATTAGAACAGTTCGCTGTGCGATCAGATGCGTACCGCGAGGAGGATGAGCTGATCTGCTTTATATGTAAAAAGTACGAGAATATCTGGGAAAAGATGAAATTCATAGTATCAAGCATATTCTCATTGCAACTTGTGTGTTTTGAATTGTACTGGGAGTTCTTTTCATTGTGCTAAAATTGATAATGCAACTTCTAAACGATTAGAAATCTTTTTGGAATGACGATATTTTTTCAAATCTTTTTTGAACTGTGTTGTAAAACGTATAGTATACATGAACACACAAAAAAACCAAAATTATTTTGGGTAGGATTTTTTTATTTGAAAAAAATTTAATCTTTTAGAACATCTTTCATAAATGCCTCTACTGAAGTATATCATTGACCTTTTAGTGATTCTTCCACTTCACGATCTCGTTGTTTTCTAATTACTCTTTTTCTGTTTTCCTCGATATCATCAAATCAGAGTAAACTACTATTACTTTGCATTTCACCAATATATGCTGGGTCTTTTTTCATGCGTCTATATGCTGCACGGTCTTTCACTGACATTGTACCCATGGAGATATAACAAATAAATACAAGTATCCTACTCAAAAAATTTTTTTTTGCAATCAAATTGTTATGAAAAAAGTATGAAAAAATTCTAGATTTTTGTTGTTTTTAAATCTCTTTTTCATATGTTTTAGACAAAATAAAAGCACATGTTCAAAATAATTGTAAAAGATATTCAACTCTTATGGTTGTCTATCGTAAATGCGTTTTGGAAAACAATGGTAATACTTGTTTTGTTTTTCAAACAAAAATGATACGCGGATTTATCGTGTATCATTTTTTCTTTTGTTTTTTGTTTGTAAATCACTACAAAGTACGCATAAATGTTGATTATAATAAATTCCTCTCATTTCCTTCTACTTCTTCTCCCTCATTCATGAACGCCCAATCCCTCACCGAACAAATCTTGGAACTCCGAAAACGCACCGATGCGTTCAAAGAATCAATTAGAACGAGATCCGAAAAGATGAACTATACGTTTTATGACGGACCGCCGTTTACGAGTGGCGATCCACATTACGGTCATTTGTTGCAGTCGATCGTAAAAGATATGGTACCACGTCGGATGACGATGCGTGGGTATCGTGTTAATCGTAAACGATGATGGGATTGTCATGGTATTCCTGCGGAAAATTTCGTGAATAAAAAGCTATGAATTACGAGCAAAAAGCAAGTAGAAGAGGAGTTTGGTTTACAAAACTATATCGAAGCGTGTAGAACGATGGTGAATGAAGTCAATACACATCGAAAGCGAACAGTCGATCACATCGGTCGTTGGGTAGATATGGAAAATGCGTATTTCACGATGGATAACAATTTTATGGAATCGGTTATTTGTCTGTTTTCAGATCTGTATCATCGTAATTTAATTTATAAATGATTCAAAGTATTGTGATATTCACGAGCGTTGTGAACTGCATTGTCAAATAGTGAAATCGCAGAATGATATGAAATGAGACAAGATCCAGCGGTTACTGTGAAACTTGTTTTAGTACAAACACCAATCGAAGTCGTTTGCGGTGTAATCAAAGATGATGCATGACGTACGTTGATGATTTATGAAAATAGACATAATGCTCGATATTTTCCAGGTGGTAAAATTGAAGCATGAGAGATGCCTGCAGATGCATTGAAAAGAGAGATTCATGAAGAATTATGAGTGGAAGTAGTTACAGAGCACTTTCTATGACATGCAAAAACAATCCATAAAAATAAATTATATAGATTACATTATTTTGAAATAACTGTTACATGAACACCAACTATTAAAGAGCCCCATCATCATGGTATGCTTGAATGGATTACGAAAATTCCTTCAGAAAATAAGTATGGGTATGTGTTAAAGTTTGCTGACAATATCATCGCTGACGAATTTGCTCTCTGTCATGATTTTGCTGATATTCATATGCTCGAACAAGGACTTATTTGACATGAAATGAGTGGTGATACATCAGTCTCGATTCTTCCTTGGACGACAACACCATGGACATTACCAGCAAATATGTTTGCCGCAGTGCATCATGCTATCGACTATATTCAGATTTTTGATAAAACTAGTAAAGAATATTATGTGCTCGCTGAAGCATGTCTTCCTAAGTACTATAAAACAGCTGACGATTATATCGAAGTCGGCGTTTTTAAATGAGAAGAATTGATTGGCATGAAGTATTCACCATTATATTCGTATTATCATGACACTGCAATTGATGATTCATACAAAATGCAAGTACATACTATATTACATGCTGACTTTGTTACTACAGAAAGTGGAACAGGTATTGTTCATGAAGCGCCGGCATTTGGTGCAGACGATTATGATTTGGTAGCATTACATCTAGGAAGAGATAACGCACAATCATGGCTTTTTGATCCAGTGAATGAGTATGGTGAGTTTACTAACGATGCGCCTGATTTTGCTGGAATGAACGTTTTTGATGCTAATAGTGAAATTATCAAAGAGTTAAAATCGCGTGGCTTGTTGATCAAGCAAGAAACCTATAATCACTCATACCCACACTGTCCGCGTACCAAAACACCATTGATTTACAAAGCGATTGAATCACGATTTGTCAAAGAAGATGATCTAAAAGTTAAAACTGTTCCTGCAGCTGAGCAGATTCATTTTGTTCCTGAAACCGTAAAAGCAAGATTTATCAATGGACTTGCATCAGCACCAGACCGAAATATCTCTAGAACACGTTATCGATGAGCACCATTACCAGTGTGGGTGAGTGAAGATGGCGAAGTAACCAAAGTAGTTGGAAGTTTGGAAGAGATCTATCAATTAAATAAACCAACTAAACAACTTACAAAAATTATTCTTGTGAGACATTGAAGGACTGATTATAATGAAATGAAATGGGTTGATTGTTTGCCAGCAGATAAAGCAAGATTAAATGATTTTTGAATGCAACAAGCAAACCAACTGGGTGAACTCATCAGTACTCATCAGATTGATGCAGTGTATTGTTCTCCACTAACGAGATGTCAACAAACGGTACAACCATTGCTAAACGCAGTTAAAAAACAGTGTGTCATTGATGAAAGATTACAAGAATTTAAGAGAGAAGAATTTCAAGATTCAATTTTTGACTGTTCCACGCTTACTTGGGATTGATGAGCTATAGGCTGAACTGAATCAGTACAAGATGTTGCAAAAAGAGTAGAGGAGTTTTATCTTGATATTCTTCAAAAACACGCTGGTCAAACGGTAGTAATTTGCACCCATGGTGATCCACTTTGTTTACTAAGAAGATTCATGTGGAACAAAGAATATGCAGACGCAAAAAATAATCTGTATGTAAAAAATAAACATGTTGATCTATTACCATATGCAATAGAATATGTTCGATCAGAGACAGGGAAATGACTCGATTTACACAGACCGTATATTGATAATGTAATCCTTATAGATTCTGAAACAAATAAAGTACTTCACAGAATCCCAGAAGTACTTGATTGCCGATTTGAATCTTGAGCTATGCCATACGGTCAAGATCACTTTATGAAGATTCCACAGAAGAGAAACCATAATCCAGATACCAGAAACCATAATCCAGAATGATATACTTTTATTGATAATTTGCCTACAGAAAGACGGGAAGAGTTAAAAATGCTTAGATTAGATTCTTTACTAGAACTACCCGAAATTTTTGGTCCCAAATCTGTTTATGATTATGAATCGGTTCAAGAAAATGATTTTTGGATTAATAGATTAACTTGATGAATATTTAGATATATGTTTTTGGAAAAAGATTGAATTCTGATATGAATGATTAGATGAAAATTGGTAGATGATGATAATACAAAGATGTGAATATATAATTTTTATATTAAGAGAGAATTTAGGGGTGTTTGATTGTGATCGTATTTATACAATAAAATGCTGCAAATATTGCGTAAAGATTATCCTCAAGTAAACAGTTTGATGCTTAATGTTATAAACTGAAATGAACAAGAATTAATTAATATGTACCAAAGACGATGATATAAGATTGTAAAATCAGATGTCCGAGATGCTTATGGTGAAGTTGTTCCATTGACCGTTCTAGAAAATGATATTTCTTGAATCTCGAGTCTGGAATCTGGAGTCTCATTTTCCAATTGTGCAAACTTTATCGCAGAATGATTGGATCAAACCAGATGATGGTTTCGTGCGTTACATGTGCTCGGGCATGCGTATCATGGACAAAATGTTTTCCAAAACGTAGTAGTCACGTGAATGATTCTAGCGGAAGATGGAAAAAAAATGTCAAAGAGTTTGCAAAATTATCCTGATCCTACTATTCTCATCAATCAATATGGAGCTGATGCACTTAGGTTGTATTTACTCGCTTCTCCTGTCGTGAGAGCTGAACCACTCAGATTTTCTGAAAAAGGCGTAGAACAAATGCTGAAAGACGTCGTTATTCCTTTGCAAAATGTTTTTAATTTCTTCAAAATGTACGCTGAAGCAGACAAACGAAAAGATGACGGAACGCAAGTTTGGTTTATGAGACATGCATTGAAAGCAAATGTTTCTGTGAAAGAACAATTAGATACATGATGGATTACTACTGAATGAGAAACCTTAAAAGATATTGATTTACCTCTTGCATCTGAATGATTTCAACAATTACAATCCCAAGAATTTATTGAGACTGTATTACGTATTAATCCTGATGTAATTGTATGTTCTGATTTTTTGCGCACGAGACAAACTGCTCAAGGAGTATCTGATGTCTTACAACAATTCTGAGAAAAATCTATTACTCTCGAAATAACATCTGATTGGGGATATAATATTAAACCCAGTGATCAGTATGATGAAATAAATACGTATGAAAAAGGTGAATATTCTCTAGATGCACGTGGATCAGATACTATTTATGAAGAGTTACTCAAAAAGCATGAATGAAAACGTATTTTAATCGTAAGTCATAAAAGAAGATTCCGTTATTTATGGCAATGGTTAATGAATATAGAAAATAATATTAACACCACTAAAAATACAAAAAAATACCAACCTATGTTTGAAAAACCTGTGCAACTTCCACTTTGCCCACTGCACAACGAACTAGATCAATGGGTGCTCGCTGAATTACATCGTATGATTGGATTGGTTGATTGAGCGTTGCATGAATATAAACTTGAAGAAGCAACGCAGCACTTAGTGAGTTTTGTGGAAAAAGTCACCAATTGGTATCTCAGACGTAGTAGAAGAAGATTTTGGACGGAAGCGATGACTGAAGACAAACAACAAGCATATACGACGTTGTTTACCGTTTTGCGTACGTATTTACAACTTTGTGCTCCATTTATACCTTTTGTGACTGAACAATTGTGGCAAGAGTTAAGTGCCTTTACAAATGCAACAGAGATACACCCATCGATTCATCTGCAATCACGACCGCTTTCATCACCAATTTATAGTAATCAACAACTAATTGAAGAAGTAGAGACAGTAAGAAAGATAATTAAATGAGCTATGTATTTGAGAGCAAAACATCAAGTAAAAGTTAAACAACCACTTTCAGAATTACAATTCAAACTGTAAATTTATTTATAAAATTTGC
>CAZIUS010000061.1:0-7300 GCA_964542385.1 uncultured Candidatus Peribacteria bacterium | reverse complement strand
GATCATGAGAAGTATAAGTAGATAGTAGAATTGCTGAAGAGTTGTGAATACGTGTCGGCATGATCGTTCGTATGAGTATAGTCGGACGTGAATTTGATCTCAACGTCGTTCAACTTAGACGTACCACGAGAAATGCAATCAAACCGTTTTTCTTTTTTCAGCTTTCTGCTGAACAATTTGCTGATGCACCGAGATCCTACTTTTCACTCCAGACTTTTCCACAAACCACTCGTGCAGAAACACTGAAAACAATTACCGACCGTCTCGGCAATCATCTTTCGTTCATTGAAGTAGATGATATTCTCGAACAAGTACAAAGACTTCTCCAAGCAATTACGCGGTCGATCATTTTGGTCCTGAGTAGTGTGGTGTGATGTGGCGCTGTTTTATTGCTCCTCAGTTTCAAAACGATACGCACCGAACACAGCAACGACATGAAACTCATACATCTCCTTGGTGTCTGACCATGATTTATCGATCGTTCTACGCGTGCAGCATCGCTCTATCCTTGGCTATTGGCTTCTGTTTTAAGTATCCTATTGGTAGTAATTGTCTGGATTGCTTTACGTCTTTTTCAAGATGCATTACCGATGAGTGTGAGTAATTTAGGAATTGTTTTGGGAGCGATTATATTGCTTTGTGGTGGAGGAGTACTAGCATTAAAATGAAGATAAGTTGTAACAACTTTTTTAGTTTTTATATACTATTCAATGAATTTATTTTCATTTTGGTCTGTAATTAAGTCTTTACGTTTTGGACCATTATTTTTTATTGTACGATTACTCTCACTTGTGATTATGATGATCATAGAAATTGATTATTCAATCAAAAATCCTTTGAATGATTTTTATTATCTTACCAGAATTGTTTTTAATGGAATACATGGATGAATAAAATTTTGGTGATTATGTATATTTTTAGTTATTTGATTTCGATGAATTGGTCTTAGTATTTTTGATTATATGTATAAGATTATACCAAATCGCTGAAAATATTATTTTTTTTATTCACTGTATTGAATTTTAATATTTATATTAGTTTCAATTATATTGAACTTATTACTATTTTTTAGTTTTAAACAATACATTACATATCAATGTGAAAGCAAAGAAAAGATTAGTTACAACTGACGGTTAAAAATTTCACCAAGTATGAGTGCTGTAGATTGACCATGATCATATACAGAAATTAATTGAGAAAAATATCGCACAAATAATTATGAGTTTTTTGAGAATTGGGGAGAAAAGAATTGATATTCTAATAATCAAAATACGTGAAGATTAAATAATTGAGTCACAAGAAATACAAATAATCCATACAATTCTAGGGATTGATTTCTCATCAAATGATCAGGTTTTATTTCTTATGAGATGTGATGATGTTTTTGATGAGAGTGTTTTGGTGGTAATTATAATGATAAATGTTTTTGATATTTTACAATTGAACATTTATCAAAAAGATAAAAAATTTATTTTTCATTTATAATATATTTATATTTTTAAAGTAAAAGACACTACTTTTTTACATAGATACTAGATAAAAATTATAATATTTTAATTTTATAAAAAAGAATAAAAGTCAATTGAATTTAAAGTAAAAATCCGTATAGTAAATTTACGAATATTATTAAAAATAAAAATAAATATTTATGAGTGCACAAGTAGTACAAAGAAATTTAGGATCGTTTAAAAACGTTCAAAATCCAAAAACCCAAAAATCAGAATTGTTATATTTTTGTTGTTTGGGTGAATCGATTTTAAATGACAAATGGATCAAGTATAGTTTTAATATACAGAAACCAGGTTTTTTTAAAATTGAAATTGTATATTTTAGTTCTATAAAAATTAGAATTAGAATATTAACAAAAAAAATAGATTTGAGAAATGATCGGTTTTTAGAATCATTTTCGTTTTTAGAAAAAAATTATAAGAAATATTTTTTTACATTAGTATCAAAAGATACTGATGCATTAAATATTTATTCAGTATTTGTAAATCGTAACGATGCATTACGTATTCTCAATGATTTGCAATGTGATGTAAATCTTCCTCAAATTTGAGGAAGAAAAAAATCTGTGGTTATTTTCCACAGATTTTTTATATGATAATAAAAATTATGATTAAAAAAAACTTGTGTATCAAACACAAGAAATAGTAGAAGAAAAGTAATTCGTGCACAAAGGGTTTTATCCCAGTTTCTCTTTTTTATAATCTTGCCCACGGGGGGACTCGAACCCCCAAGCCGAAGCATACGAACCTCAATCGTACGTGTATACCAGTTCCACCACCTGGGCAATTAAGCTACCAACACAGGTCGTCCACAACTTGGGTTGATAGCTTGATTGTTGTAGTGATTTATAGTGTAATTACAAGTTTTTTTCTTATACTTGGATTATCGTATCGTTTGCCAAATTTTTTGTTATTTTTCTCGTACATATCAAGCTAATGGCACTCATGTTCTAAGATGTGATTTTTCTCATGGATCTGAAAATAATTTTCATCACATTTTTTGATAAAAATGGTTTGATTGAGGATTATCTCTCAGTGTCCAAAGACAAAAAGATTTGCAATTTATAAATTTTTCGTCTTTAAAGATTGTTTCCATAAGTTCTTTACCTATATTCTTACCTTGATGATTAATGTCTACATAAAGACCATAAATTTCATTTTCATATGGATACTTTGCATCCATATTCTTGCCTCAAGAAATAAAACCAACTATTTTTCAATCTATAACTTTAACATAGTAGCTAGTTGTGTTTTTATTTTCGAGAAAATGAGATTTCCATTTTTCTAATTTATCATTAACACTTAATTTATCTAAATACTCTTGATCAATAATTCATTTATAGTTAATTTTCCAACATTCGATATTAATGTTTACAATTTCTGGAATATCATCGATAGTTGCTCTTCTTATATGATTTACTATAATTTCTTTACTAGAAGATAAATTCACCTTTTCCATAATCTAAACTATAAAATATAAAATATAAATAATTAATAGTATATTATCTACAACTGTATCATTGTTTTCTTTCATCACCATAATTTTATCATTTCATCATTTGTTGATATAATTAAAGGTCATAAATGTCATCATTTTGAAAGGAAAAGTCACTCATTAAGATATATTTGTCTATGAATAATTGCTTGATCATTATTGAATATAAGACCAATATCTCATGGACGAGTATTTTCATCGTTATATTCATAGATTAATTGCGATTGTGGTCTATGTGAAATATCAAAAATAAATTTATGACAATCGTAATATTCTCAATATTTAGGTGATTTTAGGTATGAAAGTAAATTACGAGATATTTCTTGAGGTAATGCAATTGTTTTATTGTGATTGGTTATTTCTAATTCTTGAACGGAAGGTGATAATTTTTTTCCTTGTTGTTGGAAAAGATAAAAATCTTCGTTCTTATCATCTACACAAATGAGTGCATTATATAAGCTAGTTACAATACGGTCACTTTCTGGATATGGTTTAATGGATGGAGTAATTGTAGTGTCTAAAATATTAATTTTAGCGATCATTGACCCTTAAATAAGTAAATAACAGGAACTTTATTATTTTTACTCAAACAACTTCTTCAGTATATTTTTCAATTAAGTTTATTAAAGAACTAATACATGTCATCATATTTTTCTATAAAATCATCAGAGTATGATTGCGATCAATTATATGATTTTGCAAAAAATTCTAAATTAGATTTTTTAAATAATAGATAAGGGTTTTTATAATATTTTTTAAATTTCTTTGAGTATTGACAATCTATTACTTTTTCAAACACATATCAAAGTGTTAATGCTAATCATCTATATGGTGTTCAGATAACCATTCACTTTGTGTATTGCAAGTTATCTAATGCTATTTTTCAAGGTCATTTGGATGTAACAACATGTCATGCACCAATTGATTCAGTTTCATCATCTTCAAAACGATATCACGCTGTTCATCACCAATGAGACTCTTTCAAGGCAAATGTAGTAAGTACTTTTATAACTTGTTTTTCTCACACTTTATCAATCACTGTTTTCATACGTTTTGCATAATGTGTATTATTAAGAAGTTCCTGAATTGCTAAATAAGCTTGTTTTTCACATTCTTCTTTTGTCATTGTTGTTTTTTCTAAATCTATTGGTATAGGAATTAGTTTTCATACCTTAAGTTCATCGGCAGGTATATTCCGTCCATGTACATCTCAATGTTCGTGAGGAGTATATTTTTTTTGTTTTAAATACAAAAATAGTTTATCTTGTTGTAACGCACGATGAATTGCTCCTATCGTCTCTCATTTTTTTACTTTTCGAAAATAGACATCAGCAATAGGATCTTTATATAAATCAAATCCACCGATTGTTATTTTTTCCATAACCATCTCACGTGTATTAATTTTTTGATCAGATTTAAGTTCACGAACTTTCATAGTTTCCAATGGTGCAGGAGCGCTAAAAACTTCACGAACTGCTTTAACAACCTTCTCACTAAGAGAAGGGGCTTGTGCATTCATTGTGTCAGAAATTACTTGAGATTTTTTTAATGTTTGTGAAATTCCATTTATGTCGTATGTTTCTTTATTTTTAGATCATCATTGCTCCATTTCATCTTGCTGATTTGTTTGTTCTTCTTGTACTAATTGATCACTAATATAATCGTTAATCATTTCATTGTTTTCTGTATTTTTAAATAATTGTTCAGGTGTAATGGGTGTTGTATATATTCATTTTTCATTGTTTTGACGTGGTTGGCTGAGTAAGAGAAGTGTTGTTATTCATGCCAATAAAACAATCTTTTTTCATGAAGACAATTTTTCCCGTCTTTCATGTATTTTGAGATCTTGCAGACGTTTTATTTGTTTTGTTGTAAAATCTGTTGCATGGTAATAATAGTGCTGTACAAGTTTTTCAATTTTATCATATTTTTCAGCTCGTGGGAGATGCTCATCATCACGTATCGATGCACATAAACTTCGTATTTCAATATCTCGTTCAACTAAATCATTACTCAGTTTTTTGTACGTACTCATATATCATACATCAAAATCAACTCTTTTGTTTCATAGTGAAAGATCTATTTCATCAAAACTTTGTAAACAGCTTAGATATTCTTCTAAACAATCACGAAATCAAATTACTCGATTTGCTTCAGTTGTCTCACTATCAAATCATTGTGGCATTCAAAGTGCAGAATACGTTTTAACAAAATGGTGTAAATCACGAATATGGTTTTTTGTAAATGTATCCCAATTTACATCGGTTGTCTCAATTCATAAATCAATTTCAATCATTTTTTGTAATGTCAAAGGAGAAAAATTTTCTTCAGCATGGTTAATATAGTCAACAAAATTTACTATATCAGCATAATCATAAAGTGGTTTTTCTCATTTTTCTAGCGTTACAAAATATTGTGTCTTTGCGTGATTCATCTATGCTGACAAAATATAAAATATATACTTAATTATACCTACAAAAAATAATATTGCAACTTATTCTCGCTTTTTTAGTAGATATCGTTATGTATTGTTCTTGTCTATTTTTCAATGATGGCGATTCGTGATCGCCGCTACGACCTGACATAAAAAATTACGTCGCTACAATCATTTACAACATTTACAACATTTATCTATTTATCCTTTTTTTCCTTCTCATGCCTTCAATTTACGATACCGATGCACTTGCTCTTCACAAAACATATAAATGAAAATTAGGTGTGACCAGTAAAGTTCCACTCGAGACGAGAGACGACCTAAGTCTGGCATATACTCCGTGAGTTGCTGCTCCTTGTCTAGCTATTGCTGAAAATCCAGAACTTGCTTATACGTATACACGAAAAAGTAATAGTGTCGCGGTCATTAGCGATGGTAGTGCAGTACTCGGTTTAGGGAATATCTGATGAATAGCTGGTTTGCCAGTCATGGAATGAAAAGCGATTCTCATGAAATGATTTGCTGATATCGATGCAATTCCGCTCGTACTGAGTACGCAAGACCCTGATGAAATTATTCGTGTGGTAGAAGCAGTTGCACCTACGTTTGGGGCAATCAATTTAGAAGATATTGCAGCTCCACAATGTTTTTACATAGAAGAGGAGTTGCAAAAACGTCTTAGTATCCCTGTATTTCATGATGATCAACATGGTACCGCAATCGTCGTCCTTGCTGCACTGATCAATGCGTTAAAACTTACGGGTAAATCGCTTGATACGATAAAAATCGTCATTGCTGGTGCATGAGCTGCAGGTATTGCTACAGCAAATTTACTCGTTCATGCGTGAGCGCGTCATCTTATTTTGACTGATTCAAAAGGTATTGTCTGATCAAAGAGAACTGATTTGAATAAATACAAAAACGATCTGAAACAATGGAACTCACGATGTGATTATGGTGATCTTTCAGATGCGCTTGTCGGTGCAGATTTGTTTATCGGTGTGAGTAAGCCAAATATCGTGACGAGTGAAATGGTCGCTTCGATGGCTGACCAACCAATGATTTTCGCTCTTTCCAATCCAAATCCAGAAATTACTCTCGAGGATGCAAAAGCATGAGGAGCATTTATTTTTGCTTCATGAAGAAGTGATATTCCCAACCAAATAAACAACCTTCTCGCATTTCCTGGTATCTTAAGGGGTGCTTTGGATGCAAGGGTTAGTCAAATTACGATGGATCATAAATATCGTGCTGCGCAAGCGTTGGCATCATATGTGACCAATCCACAAGTTGATCAATTATTACCAAATCCATTGGATAAACAAGTTGCACGTATAGTTGCTGGGGTGTTTTAATATTTAAGCTGCATTTCTATTTACATACCAATCTTCAAATTCATTTTTTTCTGCTTCAGGAAATTTCGAGTACACTGACTCTTTTGCGACTGATTGAATATATTTTTCATGATATTTATTTATTTTTGTCTCAATTAATTCCTTTGTCTCTTCAGGTAATTCAGTTCAATATTGAAAGAGTATATCTTTTAACATTCATTTCATTCAGTCAATTTTTTGACATGTATTAATGATATCGTGTGCTTCAAGTTCATTATATAAATTTTTTGTTTCAATTCAGTAATCAATTGTTGATCAAATATGATGGACAACGACTCATCAATCAATAACGTTTCATTCAATTTTTTTAAGAACAAATCAAAAATAGTTAGTTTCTAAAGGAGAACTTTTTAGCAAAATACTGAAAAGAAGTTTATGTAATGGAACATGTTTTTCTTTATTTCCATAAGAAAATATAAGTTTTTTAATATCATCTAAAGATGTCGTTTCATTTACATTATTAAATAAA
>CAZIUS010000060.1:0-7488 GCA_964542385.1 uncultured Candidatus Peribacteria bacterium | reverse complement strand
TGGTCTTGGGTAAAATATAGCAAAACAAATGAATTGCTTTTTGGTAAATAAGAACCACAGTGCAATTGTTTTTTGCATTTAAATCAGTACTATGAACTATTCATTTTTCCTAATTAGATGCAATTTTTTGATGTAGTAACCGTAAAGTGTAGTTCTGGAGCATGAGGAGACTGATGTGTCGCTGCAAGACGTGAAAAATATGTGCCATATTGATGACCATCTGGTGGTAATTGAGGTAAATGATGAAGTATTATTCTTCGTGGTGATGAACAACTCACTACGTTGGCGACTTTACATGCACAAAAACATATAAAAGCTTCTCATGGAGAGGCGTGAAAGATTAAAGAACAATATGGTAAAGATGCTGAAGATAGTATTGTACACGTTCCATTGGGTACTTTGGTACGTGATGAAACGACAGGACATATTGTAGCGCATGTGCAAGAACATTGAGAAGAAATTGTGCTTATGGCATGATGAAGATGATGAGTATGAAATATGCATTTTTCAAATTCGGTAAACCAGTATTCAAATTTTTGATTGTTATGAGAACCAGGACAATCAAAACTCTTTACGTTTGAACTCTTATTGCTTGCTGATGTTGCTTTGCTTGGTTTTCCAAGTGTTGGTAAAACATCGTTATTGAACACTGTAAGTTCTGCAGCAGCAAAGACTGCTGAGTATCATTTTACTACACTAATACCAAATCTTGGTGTAGTAAATCGTGCTGATAATTCATTTGTTATGATTGATGTGCCTGGATTAATAGAATGAGCAGCAGGATGAAAGTGATTGTGAAATGAGTTTCTCAGACACGTGATGAAAGCTCGTGCACGAGTTATTGTAGTTGATTTTTCCACCTTTGAAGCAGGATTGTGACAAGCGGTTGCACTTATTGAAGAAATAACTGCTTATGTTCGTGATGTGGTGTATGTTTGAAAAGATGTTAATCAACGTTTGCTTTCAGGAGAAGGGAACTGTCTGATTTGGGAAGTAACAGATGCTCATTCGTGAGTAGTATATGCAAAAAAACAATGTTTGTTTCTGTGAAATAAAATTGATTTGGTTGTTGATCAAGAAATAAGAGAAGAGCTGATTCGTACGTTATCGTTGCTTATTAGTAAACATCCACTAGCTGAATTGACTCCAGAGCAAATACAAAAAGCAATTTATCTCGTTTCTGCTGGTTCTCAAGAATGAATTGATACTTGGATTCGTCTTTTGTGAAAAGAACTACCAAATGCTCAGCAGTGGGATCATCCTTTCTTGGAAGAAATTCATGAAAAAGTTATTATTCCTCGCACACGTGATCAACTTGATCAATTATTTGTGAAAGATATTACTGATGAACAGATTGATTGGCTAATTGGTAATTGATATCTAGAAGAGAAAGAACAAAAATATGTGCGTATACGAGAAGTGGAACATCCAGAAATGGGATATCTTTCTTTTGTAATACCTTGGTGAAACGATGAGGCAGAATTACGATATCGACGCGTTCTTGAAAAGAAAAAAATATTGAAACAATTGGAACATGTGTGAGTAAGAAAAGGTGATGTATTTTTGATTAAATCTCCGTATGCCTGAAAAGATGATAGACGAGTAAGACGAGTATAGAAGAATGAAGAATGAAGAATGAAAAATGAAGAATGAAGAATGAAGAATGCGAGCGAAGCGAAGTCCAGCATCGCTGGAAAGAATGAAAAATGAAGAAATATCTGTTTTATAAATTTTTCATTTTTCACTTTTAATTATTAATTAAAAAAGTGTCTTATTATGCGTTTTTAAGAAATAGTACGTATTGGAGGTATTGAATATTTATTATTACCTTGTTTTTGTGATTGTATACAATGCAGGCATGGTTGAATTTAAAAGGTATTGAAGATTCTATTGTTCAAGAAAAAGAAGAAATTAAAATGATTCAAGAAGAAATTGATTATATGGAAAGACGATATCAAAACTATTTGCGTAGTGAATATGCATCATACTTTTTATGACATGAAAATTGACAATTGTATAATAATGAACGCCTTGTAGCACTTGAATATCGGAAACCAGAAGTAATACAGCAGGAGGTATCTATTCAAATAGTCCCTGATACACAAGAAAAAAAGGATGATGTAACGTCATTGACACCGCAACAAGCCTGGTCAACTTTTCTGTCTACAAAATTACCATTGTTGTTTTGAATACTAAAATAAATTTTATCATTTCTATGATATGTTTCTGCTCATCGATAAACCACAAGGAAAAACAAGTCATGATATTGTGGAGAAAGTAAGAAGGCTCTATCGGGAAGAAAAGGTTGGACATGGCTGAACATTAGATCCTATGGCAACATGATTACTGATTGTGGCAGTTTGAAAAGATACCAAAAAGCTAGATAGTTTTTTGGGTGCAGAAAAAACGTATGAAACAACCATAAATTTTGCAATCAGTTCAGATACCCGAGATTTGGATTATTGGAAAGAAATTGTAAATCGACCTATAAATGACCAAGAAAAAACGATTTGTATTAATGAACAATGGTTATCATTTCCTACAGAACAACAAATAGAAGAGAAACTGCAATTACTCATCTGAACGCAACAAATACCATTAACTCCATTTAGCGCAAAAAAAATACAAGGTAAAAAACTCTATGAGTATGCGAGAGAATGAAATCCAGTATTTATCGATATTCCTATGACAGTTTATAAGTATGAACTACTGGATATTAGTTTTCCAACCGTGACAATTCGTTTTTCTGTCTGATCTGGTACGTATATTAGATCTTTAGGATATCGATTGGGAAAACAATTTGGATTGTGATGAACACTAACTATGTTGAAAAGACTTTCGGTGGATTCATGGAAATTACCTGAATAATTACGAGAGTGTATAAAATAACTATTGTCAATGTCTAAATTTGCTCTTAGAATGAATAATCGCTATTATAGTAAAGCGGATTTGAATTTGTAAGTTCACATTCATCCAAACGCCGCTTTACTAAGAAGTAAATGCAACATTATGAAATAAAAGTGCATTTACTCTATTAGCTTGTTCATTTTTTTTTTATTGTATGAACCAAAGAGCAATACTTATTTTTCGAGGAGGTTTGATAGCAAGCATTATTTGCTGTTTTTTGGTTTGATCAATTGCGTATTGATTTGATTGGTTTAAAATTTGGACAGCACATGAAAATATCAAATTATGAAATAATAAATTTGCACCATCTGAACTTATACAGACACCAATTGTTTGACTTGCATTGGCACATCTTTCCCTTGGTAAATGACAATTAGTGGTATCACAATACACAAAGTGATGATCAGTTTTTGGATTATTACATCAACAACGCGCATTGCTCAGTATTCCTTTGAATGAATTGCTCAACAAACCGACGCAAGAAGAAAGAAAACGTGCATTGGATGCACATATGCGTCATTTGGAAATTGTCTATAAACAGTCAGTTGATATGAAAGATGAGTTGTTGACTCGTGCAAAGAAACTACAAGAGGAATCGTCTCAATGTTTGGAGAAAAAAAGAGCGTGAGATACACAATTTTTTCAAGGCGTACAATGATGGCAGGATCCACAAGTAAAACAGTGATTGGCACAATCATTAGAATTTGCACCTTGTTATATTACCAAGAGAATAGAATCGAATGCTGCTGCTTATTTGTGATCATATCTTGTTCAAACATTGCCTTTATTACAACAAAGAAATCAGTTGTTAAAAACACATTATAATACATTAATTCAACATTATGAATTGCTTTCTTCGCCATTACTTGATGAGTTACGTATGGTAAAGCAACAAATGAATTGATTTCAAGTACCTACTGAGGAGGATATGGGACAAATATTTAATATGTGGAGTTTTACAGAGAGTTCAGTATTGCCAACTTTTTCACATTTTGTTGTCTTTCCAAAAGGACAAATTCCTAATTTTCAAAATCCATGAATATGATTAACGGCACCATAATTTTTATCTTTTGACTTTAGAATGAAATTTGTATTTTTATCGTTTCTCACGTTGAGCAGTTTACTTTTTGGTAGTGTGCAAGCTGCATGGTATGATGGCTGTGAATTAAAATCATTTAAAGCTACTGCCTATTATTCTCCTATAGAATGACAAAAATTTTATGTGAAATGATCTTTGGAAGAGGATAGAATTTTAAATGGAAATGGAACAAATGGTGCTTCTTGAAAAAAAGTATTTAACGGCATGATAGCAGCACCAAAATCATATGCATTTTGAACGCGTATTTATATACCAAATTGGTGAATTGGACAAGTGGAAGACAGATGATGAGCTATAGTACAAGCATGAGAAAGAAACGAACCTTTCGATAGACTTGCTTACTTCTCAAAATGGATGCGATTCAATCATTTCGATAGACTTGATTTTTGGGCATGAAGATGAGATGCATGACTTCAAGCTGCGCTACGTTTTGGTGTTAGATATTTTGATGCCTATGTTTGTCCTGAATGAGTATGATGAAAGGATTTATGATTTTCCTTTTCAGAAGTTCCAATGAAAAGAAAAGTTGCGTTAACCTTGCGAGAAGTAGAGTTGTCCCCATGATCGACAAGCCAATGGACACCTGTATTACAAAAGTACCTAAAAATACTTTGATATTTGAAAGAAGTAACAGAAACTACCTATTATTGAAATCAAACCAAAGAAGCGGTGTGTTTATATCAACAACAGTATATGTGAATGAAAGTAACCAATGAGTGGTGTGGACGGTTTGGTAAACTAACCCGTTCCTCATTAGAAAAAACGGTGAAGTCATATAAATCCGAGGTCAATAATGAACAATCAACAAAACAATTACCAAAAAAATTAACTGTCCAATCACAAAAAAAACAAAATAATGATTTCTGATTGATGAAACCATGAGATGAATGAGAATCGGTAAAACAATTACAAAGAACATTGCAATGATTGTGATATTATCCATTTGATAGCAATATTACTGGTGTTTATGATACGCTTACGGTTCGTGCTGTCTATATGTTTCAACGTGAACATGATCTGCTTACAGCAGAAAGCAGTAGTTCTTTGTATTGACGAATTGGACCCAAAACAAGAGATAAATTAAATAGTTTATAGTTTTATTTTTTAGTTCTTAATGTATTCGCTTCGTGTATTAAATACTGATCTCAAAGATAAAGTGCCTGTTGCTTGGCATGTTTTAATAAAACTAATTGGTTTAAGTATGATTGGTTTATTTATGCCGGCAATATTAAGATTTGAATATTGATTATCACTGAGTATGATTTTTTTATTTGAAGGTTTATTTAGTTTTTGTATTTTATTATTTACCTATACTATAAGTTTGAAATTCGTAGCTCGTTGGTGAACTGTTTCAAGTATGATTTTGTGAGTACTGTTTTTTGTGTGTAATTATATAATTTTATATTTTGCAAAATCATTTCCATTTATCTTATTTTTGTCTCCTGTATTTTGTGGACTCTATGTTTCATTTTTTCGATCATGATATCATGTTATGATGGTAATGCATTCACGTGGAGAGAAAAACTTTGGAAAACAGAATTCATTGCTAGAAAGTGTTGCTGTTATTGCATCATTATTTTGACCATTGTTAGGTTGATGGATTGCTGACCAGTGGTGAATATCGTGGCTATATTGATTTGCAATATGTTTTTTACTAGTCTCTTGTATTCCTTTCTTTTTTCATCAAAGCAATCATCAATCAATTATTTATTCACCTTATAATAGTCTGAAAAACATCCCTGTAGATCGCTCTTTCTTACGTGCGACTATGAGTTCTTTTGCAGCGATGTGATATATTGATTTTATTGGATCAATTGTTCGAGCGTTAATATTATTTTCTTTTCTATGAACTTACACGAAAGTAGCATTAGTGAGTTTTTTCTCTTGATTGCTTTTGATAGTTATACTGTATTACTTAGGCAAATGCTCTGATGAAGATCGTGAAAATCGTACCCATCATTGAGTTCGTATTCTTAAATGGTCATTTCGATCGCAATCAGGAACATGGTTATTTGCCACAGTATTATTGGTTTCTGGTCTATTATCACAAATATTCTTTCTCTTAATAGATTCATTTCATAAAATTAGTTATAAAATTACTAATACTTGATTAATGACATTGTTTTATGAACAAATTGGTGACAAAGATAATATGTCACATGTTTTAAATAGCATTCTGTTACGTGAATTAGCTATTCATTGAACAAGAATTGCTTGATGTTTTTTATTGTTTTTGGTAGTGCAGATTATGCAACTGATAGGACAATCAGAACAGTGGTGATTGATTTTTGCACTTTTTTCTGTACTGTTAATTGCACCTTTTGGTATGCATTTCATTATTCGAAAACAGAAAAATGATAAAACTCTTATTTCGTTATAAAGTACTTAAGTTTTGATTTATTTTTCTATGAGCTCTTTTTTGAGTTATCATTTTAATTAATTACCATATTGTTTCTTATTCCCAATCATTTATCTATACGGATATACAATCAATTTCATGAACAGCAGATGCTTGAATCGTATTATGAGCCAAGGTGTATAGTGATTGAAGATTATCTCGAGCAGTAAAAGAAAGGGCAGATACAGCTATAGCATTACGAAAAGCATGAAAAATACGTACTATTTTGGTTTCATGAGACAATAGAACGCGTCGATATGATGAAGTTACAGCAATTAAAAATTATCTTTTTGCTCAGTGAGTTCCTTCGTCTATTGTTTTTCTTGATTATGCATGATTGGATACGTATGATAGTATGTATCGTGCGCAATACATTTTTTGAATTAGTACTCTCATCATACCTACACAACAATTTCATATGGCAAGATCTGTCTATATCGCTAGAAAAAAATGAATAAACGCATCGTGAATTGTGGTGAGTGAATATGAACTTCCTCAATTACAAAGATTGCAAATAAGAGAACGATTTGCTCGTTTTAAAGCATGGTTTGATGTGTTATTTGATGCTTTACCACATCATCTGGGTGGAGCAGTTCCTATTACATGAATAAGTAATAGTACAGAATAGTGTTTATTGTCTAAGTGATCTTGGTTGTACTCCATTTGCATTGAGATCAACGGTTCAAACATTATTATTATTTGTTCTAGATTTTATAATTGGATCTGGAGCAGCAATAGGTCCAGGTCATATTGGTAAGTTTACACTACCAGTTAGTTGAACTCCGCCACCTTGACGTTTTCAAATGGTAACTATTCATTCACATTGAATGGAATTACTCCCTCATTTTATAACAAATTTATACACATATGTTCATGGAATGTCTTTAGTTTCAGTAATAACCAAAGGAAATCATGATGAGAAGTTGTTAGTTCATCATCATGCTGAGTTTGGTCATTGAATAAATGTTTGAATAGTCAGGCCGTTGGTTACTTTTCAATTAACGGTGATAGTATATGGTTGGTTGAGTGTTGGAGATTGTGGATTGAATGTTACTTTACAATAGTCTTTGTTCGTGTCAACTCA
>CAZIUS010000059.1:6044-7584 GCA_964542385.1 uncultured Candidatus Peribacteria bacterium | reverse complement strand
TCAATAACTTTCCATTTTCCTTCTTCAAGATCGTCTAATTTTCGAGGTCAGAAAGCAACTCTGTGTAAGGTAATGATTGTAAATCAGAAAAACTTTAACAAACGTCTAATATGACGTTTTTTTCATTCGAGAAGGACAATAGTGAGTAACGTTGGTCATTCTGGCGTGCGTTTTGCGTAGACTTTTTCAAATCTGAGGAGATCTGCACTTTCATTTTTTTCTGGGATATATCACTGTTCGTTGACAAAACATCATCATCTAGCGGTGAGCGTCAGTTCTGCTGATCGTTCTTGTTTGACCAATACCTCGTAAATTTTTTCATATTTTTTCTTGGGATGGACGAGTTCATGGACACGAGCTGGATTATTACAAAAAATAAGTAATCAACTACTGTCTTTGTCCAATCTTCAGACCGGATATCGGCTTTTTGCTCGACCGGTAGGTAAGAGTTCAAAAACGGTTTGATTGTGTTCGTCAGCTTTTGAAACAACATATCATAAAGGCTTATGAAAGAGCATGATTTTTTCTTTGGTGTGTCGCTCTGGAGCAGATTGAAAAACAGTTGTTTTCAATGGCGTTTTAATCGTATCTCAAGGAGAAAGTACCGTTCCAAATGCTTCGACAGGTGATCAATTCAACAATATAGTTTGTTCTTTGATCGCTGCGGTGATGGCGCGTCTACTCATTCATTGAGTAGTTTGTAAGTATGTTATTAATTTCATGTGATTGAAAACAAAGTGAAGCTTGCGAAAGCAATGAACTTATGTATAGTACTGGAAATAGTTCTTTTAGCAACCAAAAAAGAGATTAAATGCCTGGATGATGAAAACGACAAAAGAGTAATCGTCGACAAGATGATTTTTATACGCTCAAAGCGCAAAAAGAGTGATACGTTGCAAGAAGTATCTATAAACTTGAAGAAATTGATCAAAGGTTCAAACTTTTTACACCGTCTACGCGTTTTGTACTTGATATCTGATGTGCACCATGAAGCTGGCTTCAATACGTCAGTAAACAACTCCCACCGCGACAACCACCAACTTCTGAAGGTATGTACCAAGAACATATTATTTGACTTGATCTGAAACAAGCAAAGATTGCATTGCCTGGTGTCGCAACCTATGTCCAAGACGCAACAAATGCAAAAGAGGTACAGCAAATTCTGACCAATCATGCAATCAAAAAGTTTGATGTAATCCTAAGTGATATGGCTCCTGATACGACAAGTAATACCGATATGGATGCCTTCAAAAGTATTGCTGCGATCGAACAAATTTTGCGAATAGTCGAAAAATATCTTGCTCCAGAATGAAAATGTGTCTTCAAAATATTTATGTGACCGTGATTTGATCAATTACTCAAGGACTTGAAAGAACAGCGATGAGCTGCTCATGTTCGCACCTTCAAACCAAAGTCTTGTAGAAAAGCGAGTAAAGAAACGTTTATTATTAAAATATAGTCATGGAAGTAGTGTATGAAAGAACAATTGAATTATACAACGAATTTTCATTCAACCGCAACTCAAAGCCATCTTCTTTTT
>CAZIUS010000059.1:5209-6034 GCA_964542385.1 uncultured Candidatus Peribacteria bacterium | reverse complement strand
GAATTTTCTTCAAAAATCATAAAAAGCGAACTCAAAAAACGTTACACTGAAAGTATGCTTACTGAAATTTTAATGCCGTTGTCTTGTGAAGAAGTCTTATTGGAAGATATGTTTGGTGAATTGGTTGAAAAAAATCTTATTGGTGAAAATGCTCCTACGACAGATCGAAACATACATATTTATTGAAATCTCCTTACTGTGAAAATTTGAATAAGTAACGAAATTATTGATAATTTCAAAACCCTTTATAATTAAATTTCTTATGCTTAAATTATGATTAGTCTGACCGACAAACGCTTGAAAATCTCTTTTGTTCAATCATCTTTTGTGATCGCATAGAGCAATTGTTACTGATATTGCTGGAACGACGAGAGAGTTGCTCCGTGATGAAACAAAAATTGCCAGATATCCTGTGGAAATTATTGATAGTCCAGGACTTTTAGATTTTACCCAAGAAGCGCAATTTCTCGAACAAATCATTCAAGAAGCTGATATCTTGCTTTTTATCGTTGATGGGAAATTGGAAGTTGGATCAAAAGAGCATGATATTCATCAAATGATTTGTAAAGCAGGCAAAATGAGTCGTACGATCTTGGTCGTAAACAAACTTGATGGGAAAATCTATTCAAATCAACGTGATATGCTCCTGGCACAACGATATGTATTTGGTTATGAACATCTATGTGGTATCAGCGCAGAACAACATGAATGAATGGAGGATTTGTTTGAAATACTCGTACCCTTTTTTCAAACCTATGCTGAATCTGCGTGAGCTGCATTAGCACCAGAGAAACCAAACGATAAAATTATCCATCTGGCAATAGT
>CAZIUS010000059.1:310-5199 GCA_964542385.1 uncultured Candidatus Peribacteria bacterium | reverse complement strand
AAAGCCAAATGCTTTAAAATCGACCTTATTGAACAAACTTGCCGGTGAAGATATTTCGTTTGTCTCGCCGACACCAGGAACGACTCTAGATTATCTGCGCGCAACATTTACGTGGAAATGAACGCCAATTCAGCTGTATGATACGGCTGGTATTAGAAAAAAAGGGAAAACTATAGGTCTCGAAAGAATTGCCTATGAAAAGACCAAATCATTGCTTTCATATGTTCATCCGATTACTATAGTATTGATAGATCTGGAGGAATGATTGACAAAGAGAGATGCAAGTTTGATTCAAGATTTTCAAGAGATTAGTGGACCGATGATCGTCGCAGTCAATAAAATTGATTTGTTTGATCCACAAGAAGCAGCAAAAAAATTGAAAATATTTCAACAAAGAGTAAAAGTTCCTTCATGGATACCCATGGTTCCGATTTCAGGAAAAAATGCTATCGCCTTACCAAAACTGATGAATCTTGTCATGTTGGTTGATAAATCATGGAAACAACGTGTCCCGACTCCAGAACTCAATACAGTTCTTACGAGAGCATGGCTTACGAAACCACCAAGATTTCCAAAAAATAAGATGTGTAAACGAAAATATATTACGCAAGTCAAAGTTGCACCACCGACGTTTATGGTTTCAGTAAACAGAAAAGATTATGCAAACTTTTCGTTTATTTCTTGGATGGAAAAAGTAATTAGAGAATGATTTGGCTTCCAATGATCACCTATCAGACTAGAAATCAGAGAAAAGAAAGACGACAATCCATATGCGGGAAATTATGATACCTAAGATAATTATTATTGAATGATTCTAATGTTTTTTCGTCATCATGAACGGAGTGCTTGTTCCACGATTTAATCGTGGAAGTATCCATTTTTCGTGTTACTGTTTTGATCTTAAAAAAACTTAATAGTTGTATTTAACCTAATTGATGCTCAAAACTCTATTGATTTTATTGATTAAAATAGTATATAATTATTGACAATAAATATTAATAATAAATAAAATACAATAAAAAAATGAAAACAGAAATTGAATATTATTCAACATTTGAGGGACTGTACATCTATGGTTTTGAAAACAGGACAGCATGGATATGTTTTAATAAAAAAACAGAAGAGGTTATTCATTATTTACAATTTGAGAATGAAGAAGTAAATTGTGATAATCAATATACTTTGCAAGAATTTGAATACAATAAAAATGGAAATGTTAAATTCGTAAAAATGAAGCATTGTACTACTGGCAAAATTATTACTATTTATTCTCGAAAAAATAATAATAGTATTAAGGTTGATATTATGATGGAACCACCAAATAGCTGGTCTGGAGAAATGATTGGCTATATAAAACCATTTATTGCTGATATAATTCCTACTTATTTGCAATTTATAGGAAAAGAAGTGACCTTAGAATTTGATTCAGTAGTCAATCAATTTACCCCAAACTTATTTTTAAATGGAAAGCTGAAAGGCATTGTGATTACAATTCAGGAAAAGTATCATGGTGCACCACCATCCCTATTGGTTTATCTTCCAAAATTTCACAGAACCATTCTTCTTTGTCATAGAAAGAGGTTTGATGATGTGATAGATGCATTATTTTCTGAAAACAAAAAATCATGTCAGTTTATTTATAGACGAAAAATTAAAATTACTGAGTAAATTTGTATATTAAGTAAAAAATATTAATAAAAATAAAATACAAAAAAATGGAAACGTCTGAAAAAACAGAAAAACAGGACCTTTTTGTGATTTCATCATCAATTGGAATTGCATTGCAAAAAAACTACCGCAGTGACAGAGAAGGTGCCTTCTTTAATAGGGTAGCATTTGTCTGCTTTGAAAAAGATTATAATGTAGGTTATTATTTACGGTTTGGAAACAATGTGCTTAATAAAGAAGATTGTTATGATATTGTAAGAATTGAGAGTAATGCTATTATAATGAAGCATAGAAAATCTGATAAATTAATTAAAGTATTGTTTAAAGATTACATAGATTCCTTTGATAAAAAGGAACTTGTTAAAAAATACAAATTTATTAAAACAGAGGTTTATATTGAACCACCACAGTATTTATCAGGAGAGATGTTAGATACTTTATCACCATTTCGGTGTGTTGAAATTCCGAAATTACAAATTGGACAAAAAGTAGTATTAAACTTTATTGATTATCCTAGAAAGTTTAAATCTCCAATCATTAATGGTTGGGTAATTCATTATAACTTTTGGGAAGACAGCTTATTAATTGAACTAGAAGGTATCAATAAGGCAATACTAGTGGTCAGTGATTCAAAAGTTAGATCTACATACGAAAATCTGTATGCTGGTAATAGAAGTGAAATGGGGTATTTAATGAAAAAGAAAAAAGAAATAAAAATCTCTATTTAACAAGTATTAAAAAAGGTACCGAGCGATTTCGATTGGAGCTTTTCTTTAGCATATAGGAAATTCTAATTTCTCACGCTGAGATTACGTTTTCAGTCATCTTGCGTTGATAACGAAAGAACTATATGCCGAAAAAGATCGCGAAGCGACTTTTTTATGGTATATTATTTTTCTATCCCAATTTTGGCATACCGCCACCTCACATACCTCACATCATTCCTGCCATATCGTTTGGATCGAAGCCAAGGATTTCTTTGGTTTTTTCCATTGCGACTTCTTGTGCTTTTGCTTGCGCTTTTTCGAAAGCGACTTTTAACGCAGTTTCAATCACTTCTTTTTTCTCAGGAGAGAGGAGGTCAGTATCTTCGATATCGATTTTAATTACTTTTTGTTCAGCAGACATATCGATAATGATACCGTTTTCTCTTGCTCTAATGATTATTTTTTTTAATGCATCTTGAAGCTTTTTGTATTTGTCATACATTTGTTTAAGCTCACCCATTTTTCAAAACATAGTGGAAAGGAAAAAAATTAAAGAAGTTAAAGAAGTTAAAGAGTTAAAGGGTTAAACATTTTAACAATATTTAACTCTTTAACGACTTTTTAACTCTTTTTTATTTTTGCATATAATTTCTTTTCTACATCAAGTTGACCTTCTCGATTGACGTCAGTGATGCCAAGTTTTTCGATTACTTCTTTTAAGATAAGAAATTTTTCTAGACTTTGATGTGCTGCAGTACTAATACTGGTGTAGAGTTTTTTAACTTCATCTTCACCAATTTGTTCGAAATATTTTTTTACTCATTCTTCTCCTCACATTCTTTCTTGGAGTGATTTCATTCTTGTTTTTACTTCTTCATCGGTGAGTGTCTTTGGAATAGCAATGGTAAATGATTTCATAACTTCTTGGAGATAGGTATCTATCGCTTGCATAAGTACTTGTTCTTCTTTTTGATTACCAACGAGGAGTTTGATTTTTTCTCTGAGTTCTGCTTCACTTTTTACATCTTCATTTCAGAAAAATTTCTTCAAATTTTCAGCGGTAAATTCTGGTAGTTCCATATCTTGAATATCACCAACAGTTACATTGATTTTATCAGCTTTGATTCATTCTTTATTTACATGCATAGTTGGTGGGAGTTTCTTTTCGTCATAATCAACAGAAACAACTTCATCTGCTTTTTTACCAATAAATAATGTTTTTAATAATGGAAATTCTTGAAAATCTTCTTTTCCAAGATATAATTTTCCCGTATGTACTTCATTTCCTGTTTTATCAACAAAGCTCAACGCAATCTTGAAAACACTATTTTCACCAACAATATCAGCTTTTGTATAACTAGCATATTGTCTTTTGAGGTTGGTAATAGTTTCTTCTATTTCCTCACTTGATGCTTCAGCATTGATTGCAGGAGCAGTAACTTTTTCTCGTTTTGTATCATTTTGAATGATTTCTGGATAGACATCGAGTGTAAATGCTAAGTTAATTGATTCAGGATTTGCATCATCAATACGAAGATCGTACATTTGCCCAATAAATCTTTTGTCAGCATGTTCTTGTAACATTTTTCCTGTAGTAGCATGCAAGACTTCTTCGTACATAGCAACTTTTAGATATTCTGGAGAAACACGTTCTTCTACCATAGCTAATGGAGCATGTCATGGTCTAAAACCATCGATTTTTGCATCTTTTTGGAATTGTGCTAAAGCAGCAGATTTGAATCATGCAAGTTCTTCAGCAGTAATAGTTATAGTGACTTGGTAGTTTGATTGTGGTCACGGTTGGAGTGAATAATTCATAAGAGAGTGAAAAAAACAAAAACAATACGAGCATTTGTAGTGATTTTGTTTCTCGTTGCAATTGAAAATGAAAAAGTTAAAAGTTAAGAGTTAAAAATTAACAGTTATTTTTCATTTTTCATTTTTCATTATGGTATTAATTTACGTTACCGATATACAAGGAAAAAAACATGAGTTTGTTGTCACTCAGGATTCTGATGAAAGTATTGTTGATATTGCGGAACGTAATGGTGTAGAATTACCGTATTCGTGTAAATCTGGTGCATGTTTCAGTTGTTGCGCAAAAATTCATCAATGAGCCGATCTTCTCGAACGCAACAAAACGGGAGAACAGCTTATTGATGTCGATGAAGATGAATTTCTTTGTTGTATAGGATGATGTACACCACAGGCGTTTGGTCCAGAGAATGAGGATGCGGTGATAGAGTTGGCAATGTTGAATTAAAGTCGTTAAAAGGTTAAAAGTTGTTAAAAAGTTAAAAGGTTGAAAATTAAAATAATTGCATTTTAGTTGTATACTCTTTAATGAAAAAATGATCTTTTGAGCAGCTTGAAGTATGGAGAATCTCCAGAGATTTTAATAAGAAATTGTGAAAAATTTTCTATGATCCTGTTTTTAAAAATTTTTCTTTTCAAGATCAAATAATGCGTGCGTGATTATCAGTACAAAATAATATAGCTGAATGAAATGAATCT
>CAZIUS010000059.1:0-300 GCA_964542385.1 uncultured Candidatus Peribacteria bacterium | reverse complement strand
AAATCAAGTCTCACATAGTCTTCAGTGTTGTTGCTTCGAGACAATGTGTTGCCGAACGCGACTCCCTCCCAGAGGGACCCGGTCGTCGCGGTACGTAATAATTGATTCTTGTTATAAAGATTAAAAGGTCTCAGACCATATGCTCGACGATTGAACGCTTTATTCTTAATTAACTTTTTAACTTTTATTCTTCTCATGAACACGCTCACCGATCCACAAATTGAACAGTTTCTCGTTGACTATCCAAGTTGGCAGCTTGATGGGACGATGCTTGTTGCAAGCTTTGAGTTTGATGGCTTT
>CAZIUS010000058.1:0-7772 GCA_964542385.1 uncultured Candidatus Peribacteria bacterium | reverse complement strand
AAAAAACGCAACGTTTGGTCACGTCATTGCTTCAAGTCTTCTAATTCCTGAGGCAACGGCTTCTTGGTTGGTGATTTTGAAAGCACCAATTTCGCTTGTGGATTGTACATGGGTGCCACCACAAAATTCTGTCGAATTACCGACATAGGTAGTCTGAGAGTGATGTGGTATTTGAACAACGCGAACGATGTCCCCATATTTATCTTCAAAAAAAGCTTTTGCTCCTGTTTTTTTTGCGTCTTCTAACGACATTTCAGTGATGGTAACGGGTTGATCGTTGAGTATCCATTCATTGACGAGTGTTTCTATAGTTTGTATTTGTTCAAACGAAAGTGGTTCTTTGGCTGCAAAATCAAATCTGAGATAGTCATCATCTACGAGTGAACCAGCTTGTTTGGTTCATCATAAAACCGCATCCAAAAAATAGTGGAGCATATGGGTTGCTGTATGCGCACGTTGCTTTGCAGCTCTTTGTGGTTTGTTGACTGATAAGTGCATGGTAGATTGATCGAGTGAAGGAGATTTGGCAATTAAACAATTAATTAATTAGCTCAAGTGTTGACTTCATTTTCTCAAGTTGCGATTGTATCAGTTCAGGTAACAATACTATCAGATCAGGTAATAATTGAATCTTCTCATGTATTTGTTTCTGATCATGGTAAAACAACTCATGTATCAGTATCAACTGAAGGGATAGTAATTGTTTTTACATTATCGCCACTGACGGTAACACTTACTTCTGGTAATGGTAGTTGTTGTGTAGGAACATTGAGATAAATAACCATTACACCTACTGCTGAGAATACCATCATAGCAACAAGAAGATAGATGAATCATTTTAATAAAGGAGAGTGATGTTTAGCCATTGGAAAAGAAAAGAAAGGGTAAAAGGTTTATAGATTAAAGGGTTAAAGAGTTAAATTGTTAAAGAGTTAAATTATTAAAGAGTTTAACTATTTTTAACCTTTTAACTCTTTAACAATTTTTACAATTATTTAAAGTAGTCTTTTTATTGCTTGTTTTGCTTCATCATTTAATGGATTGAGTTCTAATACTTTCATGAAGTAACTATGTGCTTTTGTTGGTTGGTTTAATTCTTCGTGTAATTGTCATAAAGTCAGGAGATAGTCTATATTTGCTGGTCTGAGTTTGCTTAATTTTTCAACAATCATGATACATTCTTTTAGATTTTTTTCAGCATAGTAGACTTCAACGAGAGAGATAAGATATTTTGGATTGTCAGCTTTCAAATCACGTGCTTTTTCCAATAATAGTTTTCCACTTTCTGTATCACCATCATGGATATATATTTGACCAAGTTGTCGAATTGCTTTGTGGTTGTCAGGATGAAAATGAGTTATTTTTTTGAGCAATGTTGCGGCTTTGACATATTGTCCAGCTTCAAAGTAATGATCAGCTAACATGATCAAGAACTCTTCATGATTACCTACAAGAGCAATTCATTCAATCAGTTTTTTTTCATATTCATCTTTTTTGCCTCTTTCTTTGTAACTTAATGCCGCATATTTGATATCATCGAGACTTTGTGCAAGTTGTTCTGCAGTGAATGTGGATGATACTGCTTGCACTTCAGGGAGTATCTCCCGATCATCCAATTCATTTGGCTTAGTAGCAGTTGCTGGATTTTCTGTAATTTGTTCGATTTTTTCTGGAGCGAGGTGATTAGAATCTATATTTTGAATTTCATCTCTTTCGTTGTCTCTATCTTCTCGAATTTCTTCTTTTTGTACCTCAATGATAACAGTATTTTCAATCAAAGGTTCATACAATTGTTCACTAGTATCTAATGAATCTTCTTCATATTCAATTCAATCTTTTTCTTTGATTCAGGGATTACGACGAATGTTTTCTTTTGCTATCGATAATTGTGTTGTAATTGCAGTAAAGATACGCACAAAAAAACTTTTTATTTCTTCTCAAAACGTATAGAGAGGAAAGCCAATAGCTACAATGGTAAGAAATATTCGTATTCGTAGAATAAGTGTATACATACAGTAATAGTAATTAAATAGTAATTATTTTCAATTTTAAGATGCATTTGTTTTGTTTTGAAGTTCATCAAAGAAGATTTTTTTCCATTCACCTCTTCGATCAGATCAACCAGTGTCGTCATCACTTTTGCCTCTAATTTTTATTTCTTGAGTAAGAAGATTATATCACATGCATTTTCGTTGCTTGCCTTGCCGAGTAATTATCGATCACCTTTGTGGATATTTTTTACTTTCTTCATTGTATCGATCAGCTTCAAATAAAAGTGAGTGATCGTATTTTCATGACCAATCTTTCATTTTTTCTGCAGCTCTTCAATCAAGTCATTGTGAAACAAGCATATCGCTTTCTACGTGAGGTAATGGGTGTTTGAATATATGATACATAAGTGGCATGCCAGACGGATCAAACCATTCATCGAGATGAGGATTTAATCTAACTCTATCTCTCGCACTCACTTGGTATAAAAAGAAATTATAGCCTATTTGTTGTCTAAATGATTTAACAAATTCACCAAATTGAAATCTCGTTTCAGCAAAAAAGTAAAAATAGATTTGTGTTCACTGATGATGCATTCTTGCGCAAATAGGAACTGCTTCTTGAAATTCTGCGGTAAAGAGTGCTTTAAATATTTTATATAAATCTGCTGCTTTTTTCTGATGTTGATCAAAGAGATCTTTTTCGTTTCCAGTAAGTTCACGGATAAATGTTCAGGTTTTGTTGCATGGTGTTTCATATCACAAGACTGTTCCAGCAGCTTCTTTTCACTCTTCATCTTGATAAATTACTCGCGTTTTGGGCGGAAAAACTGTATCGTTTTTAGAAGAAACTTTTACTGGTTTGAGTAAGAGTCGATCTAATACATAAAAATCTGACATAAGGAAATGATTAAATGAAAACAGGAATTGTATCTCACAAAAAAAACAATATAAAGAAACTCTGAGACACTCTCGTTTGGAATCAAAACTGTTATAGTCTTTACTCTTTCGTGAGGTTTACTATGTACGAGTTTCTTTGAGAAACTTCGTCGTGAACACACTTTCTAAACGGAAGAGTCAAAAAATACGGTATCATGAATTCATGCGTTTGAGTATTGTTCAGAAGTTTCATAGTCCATCATAACGAAATTGAATTCGTTTGCAAGATTTGGTCATTTTTCTTTTGTATGTCAAAAAAAGTTCGTGGCGCGCAAGCAGAACTGCTTGTAGCAAATCGATTGGTAGATCAAGGTTTGCGTCTTGATGAAAAAAATCGAACGATGAGATGATGAGAACTTGATCTTATTTGTTTTGACCAAGACGTTTTGGTTATCGTAGAAGTAAAAAGCATCGATTTTATTGATGATTTGCATTCCTATGTAACACCAGTCAAACTTCGCCATTTAAAACATAGTTTACAGACTTGGATTCGAGATAATGATCGAACATGACCAGTTAGATTGGACGTCGTCTATGTCAAAGAACAAGAAATAGTGTGACGATTTCAGGATGTGACGAATAGTTAAAAAGGTTAAAAGGTTAAAAAGGTTAAAAAGTTAAAAGGTTAAAACCATCAAACTCTTCAACTCTTTAACTCTTAAACCATTCAACTCTTTAACCCTTCAACTTTTTTATACCTTTTTCATTCATGTTTTCATCAAAGTCATTTTTAACGTTTTTATTGGGATTTGCGTTTGCATGAATTCTAGCGTTTTGAAATATTCGTAACGCGTGGTCGACTTTTGGAGAACGTTTTTCATGAGCATTTAATGATGAACCAAAAACGATTGTTCAAGAAATTAGTAGCGAAGAAAAAACGCAGTATATATTTGCCATTCTAGAAAAAGCCTTTTATTATAAAGAGGATATAGATGCACAAAAAATGCAAGAAAACGCGTTAAAATGATATGTTGAAGCGCTAGGGGATCCACATACAGAATATCTTACCAAAGAAGAAAATGAATCATTTAGCGAAAGTATGGAATGATCACAGAATTTTGAGTGAATAGGCGCGGTGGTAACCAAAAAGAAAGACGGAATTATGATTAGCGAAGTCTTAAAATGATCGCCTGCATTCAAAGCATGAATTCAACCATTAGACATTATTTTAAAAATTGAGGAGGAATCAACTCAAGAAATGTCATTGAGCGAATGAGTAAAAAAAATTCGTTGACCAAAAGACACGGCCGTTAATTTATTGATTTATAGACAAAAAGAAGAAGATGACGAACCTGAAGTATTGGAAATAGCAGTAACAAGATGACCAATCAATGTTCCATCGGTAAAATTAGAAATGTTGCCTGTAGGTAAATGAAAAGCTGCTCATCTGGAAGTGAGTATTTTTGGAGAAGACACTATTACAAAACTCAGAGAATTGTTATTAGCAAACAAGGAATCATACAACGCATTAATATTGGATCTGAGATGAAATGGAGGATGATATTTGCCGACAGCAGTAGAATTGGCATCATTTTTTCTCCCACTTAATGAAATAATCACGACAGCAAAATATAGCGTTTTGCCTGAAGAAGTATTTAGATCAGAATGATATACAGAAATTGGTGACAAACCGGTCGTAGTCTTAATTGACTGAATGAGTGCATCTGCGTCAGAAATTGTTGCATGAGCATTGCAGCAACGTGGCAATGTTGTGATTGCAGGGACAAAATCGTTTGGTAAATGATCAGTACAAACAATTGAAACGTTGGAAGATTGATCAATGCTGAAATTTACCATTTGAAGACGATATTTACCTGATGGAGAAACAATTGATAAAATTTGAATCACTCCTGACGTTGAAGTTGAATTAGATCCACAATTATACACTGGCTCTGGCATTGATAGTCAACTTGAAAAAGCCAAAGAATTACTCTTGGATCCTTCCTATTGGTTAGAGAAAAAATCATGTTGTAGTTAATATATTTTACGAAGTAAAAATTTGTGCTACGAATTTTATGAAGTAAAAATTTGCATTTTACACAAAAAGACACTATACTTACAGTGTCTTTTTAATATTTATCTGAATAATGTTTGATTTTGTAACAGTTATTACTGACTATATGGTAGAAGTCATTGACGTTTTTACCGTCATTGTGATTTTTTATTGATTTTGTTACGCTGTCTTTTTGATTTGTGAACATCACGTAAACCGCTTTTTTTGACAGGTAGTGCCAAATGTATCACTCCATAAAATCCGTGTTATATTATGAGAATATCTTTTGTTATCACTTGAGTTGTTTATCTGTGCAGATGTTATTTTATCGGTAAAAGATCCTACGTTTGAACATTTGTTACAGCTTTCTTTGGTGGTTGTTGTAAGAATTATTATTTCATTTTTCCTTCATAAAGAAATTATGCACTTAGAATCAAAAGAAAATTAATATCACAAATAGATTCTATCTGATTTGTACAAGAGTCGTGTAAGAAAAAAATAACCAAGAAGGAACACAACGAGGGTACTCAACCAGGTATTTGTTTTAAGAAAAAAAGTGAAGAACGTAGGGAGAAGAACTGATCAGAACAAAAAACTTATTGGTTTTACAAAACTCTGAGCTGAATTCTGCCAAGCGTATATTCACAATGCAATCAATCATGAATAGCTCAAATGCATCATCCAAGAAGTACACATCCTTTTGATAATAATTCATAACGCATTGCCTATATTCATCGTTTCAAGTGAAAAAAGATAGACAATATTTTCAGTGAATGCAAATCATAATGCACTGAGTAATCAGAAAAAAATACAGTCAGTACTAGAAATTTGAAAACGATCAAAAAAAGCAAGATTTGCGCTTGTTTTTGTCCATTCTTCAAGTGCAGCAATTAGCGCTCGGCTCAAGATTGCTGAAGTAATTCAAAAATAGTAACAAATAAGGATGCTAGATATGATGAGAAACAATATTCATAAAGTGCGGATACTGTTTTTTTGAGGTAGAGCTTTGATAACGAAATAACCAATTGCGCTGAGTAATAGGATTCATATGAGTAAGATTATTCATGTTCGTGATCATGCAAATTGCACGCTATTTGTATAAACGAGTCATTGTGTTAACGACCAACTATTTCATCGTGAAAAAGCTGTCAAAAGTGCGCTCATACCAGAACTCAAAACAATAATCCAAATCCATGAAGTGTGTTGTTTGCGAGTGGCATGCAAAAAACTACCTCGACATCGCATCAGGAATATATTGAGCAGAATTCAGCTACCAATTGCTCGTGACATGAGTATAAGGTAATGAATAAGTGATAAAAGTAAAGTAATAATTGAGATTCAAGATTTAAGAATTAAGATTCAAGATTCAAGAATTAAGTATGAAAAAGTTACGTGATTATAATTTAGGTTTTTATGCATTTGTGTTTTAATGTCTTTGTTAATTTATACAGACGGTAGTTGTATTGGAAATCCTTGACCTTGAGGATGGGCGGTGATCATTAGTCATCAGTCATCAATCAACAGTCATCAGTGATTACTGAATAGTGAAATATGAGAAGAAGTTGTTTTGACGTGAGGATCTGCTATGACGACCAATAATGTGATGGAACTGACCGCAGCAATAAAAGCGTTACAATGGCTTTGGGAAGACTATACAAAAAAACAATGGCTATGGAATGACAGTGATGTGCAAGATTGATTTTTTGCTTCTCCACAAGTACGTGAAATGGTAAATATTTCCCATAATGTGACGATAGTGACAGACAGTAATTATGTAAAACTCGGTATTACAGAACGAATGGTAACACGAAAAAGAAGACAACGAAGACGCGCGAAAGGCGGCAAGTTGGTTGAAAATGTGCAGTTGTGGAAAGAGCTTGATGCATTGGTATCATGTTTTCACAATTTGCACCGACAACGAACCAAGGCTCACGTAGGAACGGAAATGAATGAAAGAGTAGATCAATTAGCGAGGAATGAGGCGGGAAAATAGAGGAGAAATAGAGGGAAGTGAAGGAAGTGAAGGAAGTGGAGAGGAAGTCGAAGACTCATAATAAAGGTTCTTTGAGAGAATTTGAAACAGATATTTTTTTATTTATGTTAGAACATGGTGTTAGAAAATGATATTACAAAACAGACGTATGAGTTATGAGTCAATCAGTATGTTGATAATACTATAAATATTGTTACAGGTGAAACAAAAGAATGGATTGACGATGTTTTACGTTATATCAATCTTGATGATAGTATTCTTGAGGTTGGTTCTTGAGCATGAAGAGATGCTAAATATATAGAATCATTGTGATATACCATTCAAAGATCAGATTGAACATATGCGTTTGTAGAGTATTTACAATCTTTGTGATATGATTGTGAGTATGTAGACTTAATGAATAACTCATATCAGAAAAGATTTAATTTGATTTTTGCAAACGCTGTATTTTTACATTTTACTGTTGAAGATCTACATAGTATTTTTGAAACAATTAAGCAAAACATTATGCCTCAGTGATTTATTGCGTTTAGTGTAAAAAAATGAATTTGATCAGAATGGTCTGAATGAAAAATGAATGCACCAAGATTTTTTAACTATTGGCAAGAAAAAGAGTTGATTCTTTTTGTTGAGTGACATTGATGGAAGGTCCTTTCTACTACATCTTCACATGGTGATAAATGGATTAGAATAATTGCTCAGATACAGTAAAATAAAAGTAGTAATAAAGGATAACTTTCCTATATATATAATAATTTTTAACTTTTTTTTTGTATGTATTTTGCCATTCTTGGACGTCACCCAAAATTATCTTTAGCAGAATTTGCTTTGGTACCGACAACAACACTTCGTAGACAAG
>CAZIUS010000057.1:0-7891 GCA_964542385.1 uncultured Candidatus Peribacteria bacterium | reverse complement strand
CTCCTGGCATAATCACAAAATTCCAACCATGTCCTTCTCATCATGCAATTCATCGTATCTTTCATGAGATAAATCATAATTTCCTCAGCATAATAAGCAACAAATGAGAAGCGTCTTCACATACTCAGACATAAAGTTTATTTGCTACCTCAGGATGTTTATTGATCAGATCAACTCTGTGTGATGAGCACATTTGAAGTTGAATATCCAGTGGTTGTCATAATTTTTGACGACTGTTGGTATTCTCATCATCATACCACATCATATCACGGACATATTGTTCGCACATAATAAGCTGATCACGTGGAGAAATGTGTTTGATTGCATCAAGAAAAATCCCTGTTTCTGGTAAAAGTTCATACGCATCGAAGGTGCAATCCGCTCCGTATTCAGCGATATACTGTTTGCGAAATTGCATGTATTGTTCTGTCGTGATCGAAGGAATCAATCCTGTAGGCACTCACTGTTCTATTTCTCGTTCGATTGAATCAGCTCATTCAGGAACAATGACGGTAGTTATTCCATTTGCTTTGGTATTTATCTCCAATGGTATTTTGTTTCATGCAATCAATGCGTATGCTTGAATGATCTGAGTTTGATTTATTGTAACTGGTAAAACAATAATTTCTCACTCATAGATATTTACATTACTAAGCACACCTCTGTTTTTCTTCTCTTCTCATGCAATAATACTCATCTGCTTCATATACCCATGACTCAGTGCACGTCGTTTTCATCACTGATAAGAGCCAGAAATTTTGGTGACAGCAATTCACGGTAATGGATGTTCAAATGATAAATTATGTTGTAGTTGTTCTCATCAAAAACTTTCAAATTCATTTATATCACGCATATCCATTGCTCCTCATTTTCCAAATCATCAACTTCAACTACCTCATCATCATTCATAAGAACGTTGTAATGGAGCAAACCTGTCTATTACAATCTGTACAAGTCACGTCTGCGGTTTTTTCGCTTGTACTATTCCAATATACTGCTCAGGACTCTCCTGTAGTCACCAATTATGCGCTTTTACCAATGAATGAGGTGTCGCTCATCACTCCTGTTGAAACTCTCGATACTCTTGATTTGGACTTTTTTCAGTCAAATAGCCTTTGAGTCGTTCGGATGGTTCATTCTTTTCTAGTGCATTCAACAACGAAATATCTGTCTTTGTGCGTTCCAATAATAAATACATTGGATTATATATAAATGTATCAATCATTTGACACTCATTTCCATCTTCTTTAAATCGGCATATAAATTTTATTTTTCCATCATGCATACTTTCATAAAAAATATCATCATACAATCAGTCAAAAACATCATTCTCGCTCTTATTAATTAATTGTTTTTTTCCATTCAACGTCTTTTGAACAATAAATATCTTTTCATCGACATATTGAATATCGTGATAGTTTTTTTTAAATATCAATTGTTCGTTTCTATTTACTAAACTATAATTTCAATCATCTTTTTCTTTTACTGCAAATGTATTATGATCAAGCATCTTAATATCAGAATAACTTTTTTTGAATATCGAATTTCCATTTCAATCTGTTAAACACCATTTTCCAGCATCCTGAGAAGATCATGGCCATTGAACTTTCAAAGTCCCTACGTCCAATAATACAAATTTCTCAAATATAGACTTATTTATATTTCTCAAATTCGAATAATTCTTTCAATCCGCTAACCATGTGTTTCAACTACAGTCACCAAATAAAACTTGTTCTTTATTAATTGTTTCAGCATAAATACAAGCGTATTCAATTATATCGTTATTTCAACAAAATAAGAGGGGAACATCCGCACCATCAAATGTTCCTTCAAATACACCATTGCCAATATATTTAATTGTTTTGTAACTTAACCAAAGCTGGTTCTCATTTCTATTTATCAGGTGCATATTGCTCAATTCTGCACTCTGAATTATAAATCTATCATCATCTACTTTTTGAATAAGATGATACGATTGATGAAAGATCTTTTTTTCATTTCTATCTACCAACCATCGCCTTCAATCAACTTCTTTTTTCACTAAAAATGAATTTTCATCTAATGCTTCAATATCATAATATTTCTTTTTCCAAATCTTTTTTTCATAATCATCATCAGGCATTTCTACTAAACTCCACATTCACGTTTTTTTTGATTGCACTGCGAACATATTATTATTAAATACTTTTACATTTTTATATGATTTATCAAAACAATACTCAAAATTATTATCTACCCAATCATTTTTTCATGTAGATTGTTCTAATACCTTAAAAATATTCTTACCCACTTTTTCAAAAGTAGAATATCAATCTCAAATTCAGAAACACATTTGACCAACTTCTTGAAACCTCAATCAACTATATCTTTCATCATACTCTTCTCACTCAGGATACACAACCTTCCATCAATTTTCCGTCTCTTTCAACTCGCAATCCTTCGGCAAATCAGCAATTATCTTTTCATACAAATACAGTTTCGCTTTTTCCAATGCCGTTTCTCCGTGTTTGATCAATACAGTATTTCATTGTTCATCTCTGTATTCTTGGTTTTGCATCATCATTTCTAGTGAGGTACGCACTCCAGTAAGATTTCGTTTGTCTGTCTTGACCATCTGATCAATGAGCATTTCTAGATTGTATTCTTGTTCAGTTCATGGATAGGACATACGCACACCATCAAGTTCTTTCTTTTTAAGATAGATCGAATAATAACGAACCATTTTTTCATAGAGTTCTCATTGATTATACTGATCAACAAGAGCTTTTATCCAATCTTCATCTTCATTAAATTGACGACTCAATCAATCCGATTTTGTATCATCTCTTTGTAAATCTGCTCTTGCAATTCTTGGAATATCAAGACACACCCCTCTTGCATGCAATCATTGCAAAATCCTATCAACTTGATAAAAATAACGAGCGTATAATTGACGATTATTTAAAGCAAATCTCAAATTCTCTTTATTGTTTCATATAATTTCAAATAAATCATCTAATGAATTATATCAAATTACTTTGGCAAACTTATAAGCTCAAACAAGAACAAATCAAATCCTTTTCTCACTATACTCACTCATTTCAGCAAAAATTTTTTTCACTCACTGCAAAAACTGCTGCCTCAATACCGGCAACTGCATCACTTCTTGCAAATTGTTTTGCTGTCATTCCACAGCTCATCTGATTGTATCCATACCGTAATTGTACGGAATAACCCTAATAATGTCAAAAAACAGTGATTCATTTTATAGTTAAATTCTGTGGGTGTATAATATTATTTATTAGGATATCTCCTTCCATTTCTCTCTTCGTTCTACTTGATATTGTTCAGGAAGCTGTTCAATTTTTTGTTCAATCGCTGCTACCACGAGTTCATCATGCATTCATCACGCATACATCGCCATCAGTTGTTCCAAATTTACAAGATACTCTTCGAGGTGTTTTTTTTGTTTTGTGAGTAAAAGCTCTGTCGATTCAAATGTGTTTGTTGTTGTCTTTATCTTTTTTCCATCACGTTGTGCATTTTCAATGTTTTCACAAATACGTTATTCACGTTCTTGATTCGATTCAGGCTGATAATCACTATTGTTTGATGGGGTTCAATCCAGTTAAATCATCTGCATCGTCACTTTCTCTCATGGCTTGAGTACAAAATTTCGTCGATGTCCTACTCATCATGCAATTCATCCTACCTTTCATGAAATGAATCATAATTTCCTGAGCATCATCAACAAAAGATTGGAAGCATCTTCACATACTCAGACATAGAGTTTATTTGCTGCTTCAGGATGTTCTTTCATAATATCAATTCTGTGTGATGCACACATCTGCAGTTGCACATCAAGAGGTTGACATGTTTTTTGACGACTGTTGGTATTCTCATCATCATATCGCATCATATCACGCACATATTGTTCGCACATGATCAGTTGGTCACGTGGAGACAGATGCTTTATTGCATCAAGAAACATCCCTGTTTCTGGTAAAAGTTCATACGCATCGAAGGTGCAATCCGCTCCGTATTCAGCGATATACTGTTTGCGAAATTGCCTGTATTGTTCTGTCGTGATCGATGGAATCAATCCTGTAGGCACTCACTGTTCTATTTCTCGTTCGATTGTATCAGCTCATTGAGGAACAACGACTGTAGTCATTCCATTTGCTTTTGTGTTCAGTTCCAATGGGATTTTTTTTCATGCAATCACTGCGTATGCTTGGGTGATCTGTGTCTGATTGATCGTAACTGGTAAAACAATATTTTCTCACGCATAGACTCCTACATCAGTGAGTACACCTCTGTTTTTCTTCTCTTCTCATGCAATGATACTCATCTGCTTCGTATATCCATGATTCAGTACACGCCGTGTTCATCACTGATAAGAACCAGCAAGTTCGGTGACAGCGTCTCACGGTAATGGTTGTTCAAATAATAAATTATTTTGTAATTGTTCTCATCCCGTACTCGTAAATTCATTTTTATCACGCATATCCATTGCTCCTCACTTTTCAAATCATCACCTTCAACTCCCTCATCCATCAGTATCTTCTTGTGTAGGTGCAAACCTTCCAATAACCGTTTTTACGAGACTTACTTGCGGTTTTTTCGCTTGTAACAATCCAATGTACTGCTCAGGACTCTGCGGAATTGCTAAATTATGAGCCTTCACCAGTGCAGGATGTGTCGCTCATAACTCCTTTTGAAACTGTCGATACTCTTGGTTTGGACTATTTTCCATCAAATAGCTTTTGAGTCGTTCGGATGGCTCGTTTTTTTCTAAAGCGTTAAGCAGAGCAATGTCAGTCTTTGTGCTTTGTATTAAACCATAAAGCTGATCGTACTCATACATAATTAATTGTTTTATGTCCTGATTTCGACAATAAATTTTAAACTTCATTCAATCTTCGCTTTTATCAATAGTAATATTATTAAAATTATCTTCTAAAAGTCATATTCAATTATAATCATATATTCCCAATTTGTCTTGAGAATTACGAATTGATAATAAATCCAATCAGTCAAATAATTTATTAATCTTCGTTATTTCCTTGTAGTTAGTAGTAAGTATTTTTTTTCATTTACCATTTATCAATCATCGTGTTCTTTCATCATTACTTACTTTCCAAAGTCATTGACCAATATATTGTATATACTCATGATCAATTTTTATTTTTTCTACTCACTGAATATCTATTATTGATCGCTTTTTATCATCAATATTACGAGCAAAATAAAATCACTCTTGACACTTTATATCAAGATATTGCCCACCTCACATCATTTCTCTTCAATCTTGATTTATTACTGATCGTTTTCATTGATCAAGACAAACTTTATATAATCAAGGTGAATTATATATCTTCTCGATACCCAAATATTTACATTGTACAATCTGTTTTCATTTTGTATTTACTATTCATCGTCTGAATTCATTCTTAACGCTATACAAATCATCATCCAATTTCATAATAACATCATACTTAAATTCAATTAACACTTCTCAATATTGATTTATTATTCACATTTTAGCTAAGTCTGCGTTATAGACTTCATATATTCAATCATCTCTTTTTCTAAAACTCTGATACTGACAGTGAACTAGTATATCTCATTTATCATTTACTACTCATCGTCATTTTCAATCACGTACCGCATATAATCAATCACCTATCTTTTCAATATATTGATATTGACACTGAACTAGTATATCTCTTTTATCATTTACTACTCATCGTCATTTTCAATCACGTACCGCATATAATCAATCACCTATCTTTTCAACTTCTTGATATTGACACTGAATTACAATATTTCATTGGTTATCAACAAGTCAGCATTTTCTTTCATCTTTAATAATAAATATTGAGTCATATGTTTTTTTATTATAATCATAAGAACATTCTATTTCAGTATACTGACACTCCAAAATCAATTCTCACTTTGAATTAATAAGTCATATTTTATCTTTATACCATACTCTATATACGCAATCAGTTAAACGACGAACCATACTAAACTGATATACAATTTTTGTCTGTTCTCTTTGATTCAGTAAAAAGTAACTTCAAGTACTGTCCTTTACAATATATAAATCTTCACCCAACACAAGCATCTCATCATATTTACATTGAAGAATTTCTTTTCATTTTTTATTCATTAGTCAATATTTATGTCATTTATCCTCCACCCAAAATAGTCAATTTTCTGTTCACATTCTTCTGTATTGATTGATAGAATATTCAATAGATTGTAATATCTTTCCTCATCACTCCTCATTCTCTCATGAATATGTGATCTTATATCAATCCTCTTCTTTCTTGAGTTCATAATCCTTTGGGAGATGGTTGATAATACTATCATACAAATACTGCTTCGCTTTTTCCAATGCCGTTTCTCCATGAGTGATAAAAACAGGATTTCCCTGTTCATCTCTATATTCTTGGTTATGCATCATCATTTCTAGTGAGGTACGCACTCCCGTAAGATTTCGTTTATCTGTCCTGACCATCTGATCGATGAGCATTTCTAGATTGTATTCTTGGTCAGATCAGGGATAGGACATGTGTGCACCGTTAATTTTATTTTTTTTCAAATAGATCGAATAATAACGGACCATTTTTTCGTAGAGTTCTCATTGATCATACTGATCAAAAAGCTTTTTAATCCGATCTGGATCTTTAGTTTCAGAGTTCAATTCTTCTTTTTCCTTCCTTCTAATTTCTGTAAATTGATTTCTTTTATGAAGTCCAGAAATAATTCAGTCAATTTGATTAAAATAGCGAAGATAAATATTCTTATTATTTAATAAATCATAAAGATCACCTCGATTATTTCAAATACATTCAATTAAGTCATCTAATGAATGATATGCAATTGCGTCAAAAAAACCACTTTTTCATTGAGTAATAAATCTTATATCAAAATCGGTATTACTCTTATTTGTTTTTGCCTTTTCATCAAAAAATTCTCTCACTCACTGCAAAAACTGCTGCCTCAATACCGGCAACTGCATCACTTCTTGTAAACTGTTTTGCTGATTTTCCACAGCTCATCCAATTTTATCCATACTGCTATTGTATTGAACAGTAGCAGAAATGTCAAAAAACACTGATTCATTTTATTAGTACGTCATCCTGAACGCAGTGAAGGATCCATTGTATTTAATATATCACAAATCTGGATCCTTCGTCGTACCTCCTCAGGATGACGTAACACACTATTATATTTACTACAGGCGCATAATATGCGCCTCTACATCTATTTACAACATTTACAACGTTTCCGCTTTTACAACGTTTCCTCTCCTACCTAACTTGCAACTCCTTAAATGCTACCTCTCGTCCGTCATCGGACAGTTTTTTGTTGATGCGTTCGAGAAGTTCTGCTTTTTGAAGAAATCGGCGCGGTTTGTCTTCTGCGGGACTGAGAAATAATGAACAAGTTGTTCAGGCAATTTTCACTTGTAATGCAGCAGGTTCGACGCACAATTGTTTCATCATTTCTTTGATCACCAAACCAAGCGCAGGACGATACAGTTTGCGTTGTTTGAGTGTTGATTGCACTGCGCGATTGAGATGCTCCATAATGAAGGAAAAAATATAAATGCATTCCCGTCATTGCGAGACTGTAGCGAAGCGAAAGTCGAAGCAATCCACAAATGGATTGCTTCGCTCCTTCGTCGTTTATCCTTGAAAAATACTCACGACAACATATCTTTAGTATATATTTCTATTGTCAGTTGTCCATCGTCAATTGTCCATCATCTATTCTCAATTCTCTACATAATTCCCCTCCAGATCATCATCACTCTTCTCTCCAGGCATATACGCTTTGGGCAGTTTTTTTATTCGGAAAAGATAGCCATTGATTGCGAAGAAAATAAGAGCAACCAAGC